>DASVSM010000112.1:0-6192 GCA_036388115.1 Flavisolibacter sp. | reverse complement strand
CATTATCATAGTAACGTTCCGTAAACTCATTCCTGTTCAGCGTTTCGGTATACAGCCAGTCGGCCTGCAGAAACGTGTTCAGCTTATTCTTCCGGTAATTGAGCGACAGGGATGGATTTATTTTTGGCGTGCCCTGGTATTGAGGACGAATCCCCGGCAGGTTTTCGCGTTTCTGCCATAAGGCGCCAAGGCCGGTGGTTAAACCAATCTTTCCATTAAAGCCCTGTTGCCTGCTCTTTTTGTAAATGATGTTGATGATGCCTGCGTTTCCATTAGCATCGTATTTAGCGGAAGGGTTATTGATGATCTCGATCCTGTCGATGGCAGATGCGGGAATATTATCTAACCCAGTTTGGGCGCCAAAGCCTGTCAGCGCCGTTTGTTTCCCATCAATCAGCACCGCCACTTTATCACTTCCTCTTAATTGAATTTTTCCCTCCTGCGATGTGGTTACACCCGGCAGGTTGTTCATTACCTGTAACACGGAGCCTCCGGTCTGGCTTACATTATCTGCCACGGAAAACGTTTTTTTATCCAGCTTTTCGGAAACGCCGCTTTGTTGTGTTGCGGTAATGGTAACCCCGTTCATTAGTCCGGCAGCAGGCTTCAGTTCAAATAATCCGAGGTCTAAGAATGTACTGAGGCTGCCGACCAGCACAGCCTGTTTCTTGGCTTCATAGCCGGTGTACGTCAGCTCAACAACATAGGTTCCGCCAGTTATATCCGACAGCGTAAACCGGCCTTCTTCGTTGGTGATGGTGCCTACCACAAAGCTGCTGTCGCTGCTCTTCTTCAGTGCCACATTTACAAACGGCAATCCTGTTTTGGATGTACTGTCTTTCACAACTCCCGAAATTGTTGCTTTACTGTTTTGCGCCTGTGCGGTGACAGCAAAAAGGATAGATAGCAGGATGGCAAGAACGTTTCTGGTAAGGAACAAAGTGATTAGTTTGAGGAACGAATTTATTCAAAAGCATTTTTCCCAACCGTTAAATACAGTTAGAGATTGTTAGACCAACAGCAAATACGCAGCATCATTTTTGATTAGCGACTTCAACATATTGATAAAACCGGCCAAGCATAAATGGGATCGAAATCAGTGAGATAACAAGTTTTAAACAGTCTTAACAGGCTTCGCCTAAAAGCCGGGGTGTTTGGGCAGCACATCCGTATATTTGCTGCCTTCAAAAAAAGGAGAGAAGTGCGTTTAAAATCTTTAGATATTAAGGGGTTCAAGAGTTTCGCCGATAAAACCCATGTCAGCTTCGACGAGAACATTACCGGGATCGTAGGGCCTAACGGCTGCGGTAAAAGCAATATCGTGGATAGCATCCGCTGGGTGATTGGCGAGCAAAAGATCTCTCACCTGCGGTCCGAGAACCTCGAAAGCCTGGTGTTCAACGGGTCTAAGACCCGTAGTGCCAGCGGCCTGGCTGAGGTAAGCCTTACGTTTGAGAACACGAGGAATCTCCTGCCAACTGAATTCAGCACCGTTACCATCACCCGTAAGTTTTATAAGAATGGCGAAAGCGAGTATCGCCTGAACGATGTGCAATGCCGCCTGAAGGATATTCAGAATCTTTTCATGGATACGGGTATTTCTACCGACAGTTATGCCATCATTGAATTAGGGATGGTAGATGACCTGATCAAAGACAAAGACAACAGCCGCCGCCGCATGCTGGAACAGGCAGCCGGCATCTCCATCTATAAAACAAGAAAGAAGGAAGCAAAGCAGAAACTGGATGCTACGGAGCAGGACCTTGCCCGCATCGAGGATCTGCTTTTTGAAATTAACAACCAGCTAAAATCGTTAGAGAACCAGGCAAAAAAGGCGCAGAAATATTTCGAGATCAAAAAAGAATACCGCGAGGTTAGCATTGAGTTGGCAAAGGCCGCGCTGGAAGGCTTTAATCTTACCTATAAAGACCTGAACGAAAAGCACGAAGAAGAAACCGACAAGCGGATAAAACTGGAAGCGGAGATAGCCACCGAAGAAGCGGCGCTTGAGCAGGAGCGTGTCGGGTTTATTGAAAAAGAGCGGGACCTGCATGCCCTGCAACAATCGTTCAATGAGCTGGTGCAAAACCTTCGTACAAAAGAAAACGAAAAGAACCTGGCCACGCAGCGCTTACAATATTTAAGAGAAAGGGAAGAAAATTTGTCGCAGTTCCTGAACAGGGCAGAAGGGCAAATTAACGGAATAGAAGAAAGCATTTCGTTTACGCAAAAGCAGATAACCGAAGAAGAAGAAGTGCTGCAAAACCTGGCGAAGCAACTGGAAGAACTGCGCACCCAGGTCGATGCAAAACGCACTGTCGTGGATGAACGGCGAACGGTGCTGAATAATCTACGGGCTTCACACCAGCAAGTGCAACGCAGCCAGTTTGACGCAGAGAAAAAAGTGGCCGTGGCCGATACGTCTATCCAGAACCTGCAGCGCACCATCTGGCACATGGAAGAAGACAAGGCGGCCCGGGAAGACCAGATATCATCCTTACAAAAACAAAAAGAAGAAAAAGCGGAAGGGTTGTCTGCAAAGCAAACCGATCTTGAACAATTACAGCAGCACCATAACAATACAAAAGAGCAGATCCTGCAAACGCAGGGCGTGCTGGAAAACCTGCGTGCTAATGTTGCCGTAGAGAACAGGAAGCTGGACGCAAAAAAGAACGAACACGATCTTTTAAAGAGCTTAATTGACTCCATGGAAGGTTACCCGGAAAGTGTAAAGTTCCTGCACAACAATAAAGGATGGAACCACACGGCGCCCATCCTGTCTGATATTATTTATGTAAAAGAAGAATTTCGTGCGGCCGTTGAAAATGTACTGGAGCCTTACCTGAACTATTACGTGGTGAATAATTTACAGGAAGGTTTGCAGGCCGTGCATTTGCTGGACGAAGCAAAGAAAGGCAAGGCAAATTTCTTTCTGCTTGATAAAGTAGCCGGTAAAACTGCCGGGGCCCATCAGCCTGATAGAACCATTCCGGCAATGGATGTGATTGAAGTAGATGGTCAATACCGTTCGCTTGCCGACCAGTTGTTAGGAAATGTTTTTATAGCAGATGATGAAGCCGCACTGGAAAATAGCAATGGTGCTGTGGTGCTGGAAAGACATGGCAAGTATGTAAAAGGTTCTTATACATTGACCGGCGGAAGCGTTGGCTTATTTGAAGGGAAGAAAATTGGTCGTGCAAAGAACCTGGAAAAGCTGCATAAAGATATTGTGGCACAGCAGGTGATTGTTGATGATCTGAATGCACAAATACAGGTCCGTCATAACGAGGTAATTGCTTTTAATGCTGATCTTAAAGAAGCAGCCATCAGGCAAGCCGAAAGAGAGATCCAGCAATTAAATAATGAACTCTATGGGCTGCAGAATAAATTAGAGAACCTTCAGCATTCGCAGGCAACCTCTCAGAACAGGATTGAAGAGTTGCAGGAGCAGTTGGAAAACACCAATCTTTCCGTTCAGAATGTAAGAAATGAATTGGGTGAATTAAATGAATCGTTGGCTCAATATGCTGCTGATCTGCAAGGAGCCGAAGAAAGCTACCGTGCCATAGAAGTTGAATACAACGAAATCAATACCCAGTACAACAACCTGAACCTGCAGGTCACCCGTGAGCAAAGTAAGATCAATGCACTGAAGCAGGAGTTGCAGTTCAAGAGCAACCAGTTGAATGATCTCCGTTCGCAGGTAGAAACAAACACGGTTCAGCTAAAGCAAACGTCTGAAAACATCCTGCAATCGGAAGAAGACCTGAAGGCTGTAGAAGAAGGTTTGTTCGAGCTGATGCGCAGAAGACAAAATGAGGAAAGTACGTTGAATGAAGCAGATCAAACCTATTATAACCTGCGCAACCAGTTGAGCGCAAAAGAAAGCGAACTGCGTCACAAGGTAAAAGAGAAAGAAGGCATCGAGCATTTGCTGGCCGCTATCAAAGACAAATTAAATGATCTGAAACTGCAGCTGGCCGGAACGAAAGAAAGACTGAATGTAGAGTTCAAGATCGCCCTGGAAGATATTCTCGATGATCCAAGAACATCAGAAGTTTCCACCGAAGACCTGCAGGAGAAAGCTGATAAGATGAAGAAGCGTTTGGAGAATCTTGGTGAAGTGAACCCAACTGCCATTGAAGCTTTCGAAGAAATGCGGAAGCGCTATGAATTCATTGTTGAGCAAAAGAACGACCTGGTGGATGCAAAGCAAAGCCTGATGCAAACTATTGCGGAAGTAGAAACAACCGCTAACCAGAAATTTCTTGATACGTTCAACGAGGTGAGAACAAATTTCATCAAGGTGTTTAAAACATTATTTACCGATGATGACCAGTGCGACCTTGTACTGGAAAATCCCGATAACCTTGCTGAAACGGGCATTGATATTATGGCGAAGCCAAAGGGAAAGCGGCCAAGCTCCATCACGCAGTTAAGCGGTGGTGAAAGAACGCTGACGGCAACGGCTTTGTTGTTTGCCATCTACCTGATTAAGCCGGCGCCGTTCTGTATTTTAGACGAGGTGGATGCACCGCTCGATGATGCCAACGTAGGTAAGTTCACCAACATGATCCGTGAGTTCAGTAATAACTCACAATTCATTATTGTAACACACAACAAAACCACGATGAGCTGTGTAGATGTGATTTACGGGGTAACCATGCAGGAGCCGGGAGTGAGCCGTCTGGTACCTGTGGATTTCAGGAGTTTGAATTAAAGAGTGGAAAGAAACAAATAGTTGCTTCGAAAAAAGTTTGATAAGTAAAAACCTCCTGAAATTCAGGAGGTTTTTATTGCAAAAAACAATCGAATCAGGAGGCTACTTGCTTTCTCCAAATTTATAAATCGTCCTTGAAGTGAAAAGGCGCCCCGGTTCCAAAATTGTGTTTGGAAAATGTGGTTGATTAGGTGAATCAGGAAAATGTTGCGTCTCCAGACAAAATGTATTTCTGAAGGTAGAAGCGTCGCCTTCCACTGCTTCAAAATTGCCGGAGAAAAGCTGGATGCCCGGTTCTGTGGTAAATACTTCCATCTCAATACCTGACTTGTCGCCAACGGCTTTTGCAGCAAAGGATAATTCATTATTTTCTTTGTTCAATACAAAGTTGTGGTCGTAACCACTACCACGTATGATCTGTTCCTCGGTATTGTCGATATGTTCACCAATCCTTTTTGATGTGCGAAAGTCGAAGGCTGTTCCTGCCACCTTTTCAATGCCGGCAGGAATAAGCGTCGGATCAACAGCAGTGAACTGGTCTGCATTGATCTGCAGTTGGTGGTTAATAATTGAGCCCTCGCCATTTAGATTGAAATAAGCATGGTTGGTAATATTAAAAGGTGTCGCTGCATCCGTTTCGGCAGTGTAGGATATCACCAGTTCGTTGGCTTCTGTAAGCGTATAGGTAACTGTCACCGTTATATTTCCGGGATAGCCTTCTGTTCCATCTTTTGAAAAATGGGTGAAGGTAATTTCATGAGGTTTTGTACGTCCGATGTTCCAGACCTTTCGATGAAAACCTTCCGCTCCTCCATGTAAATGATTGGGTGCATTGTTGATCGACAACTGGTAATCCTTTCCTTCCACACTGAATTTTCCTTTTGCAATACGATTGGCATAGCGGCCAACTGTTGCGCCGTGATAGGGCGCAACAGTTGCAGACATATAAGGCTCCAGTGTTGGATAAGACGGTGTCACATTTATCCCATTAAAATAAAGAGCAATAAGCCTTGCGCCGTAGTTGCTGAAAAAGGCTTCCAGCTTTCCCTTATTTTGGCATTGATAAAGGCCTATTTGTTTCCTATTAATGATCCGTTCGAAATTCTTTGGTTCCGGTTGCCACATGATTTCTGCCATTGGTTTACTTTAGGAAAAGTACAACGAAGTTGGCTGAATCATTCGCCGGTCAGAGAATTTTTACAGCCTACATTTGCAACCGTAAAAAGTCTGGTTTGAAGCATCTCAGCGCACTAAATAAATATTTCTGGAAATACAGGTTTCGGCTGAGTATCGGTATTCTCTTTATTGTTGTCTCAAACTATTTTGGTGTGCTGGCACCGCAGATCACCGGTTTTATCATTGATTTTGTGCAGCGCAGTTTGCCGGGCTATATTCCTCCTGTCCGTCACCGGTCGTACGACATATTGGTTCAACGGTTTATTGACTGGATTCAAAATATCCGCCTCGAGGCA
>DASVSM010000111.1:0-8192 GCA_036388115.1 Flavisolibacter sp. | reverse complement strand
GGATATGCCAATGGTATATCCCTGCATCCTGCATTCTTTATTCCGTGTTCTTCCTACTTTTGCGCCATGCTAGAAATCAGTCAACGTGGGCAGCAGATGCCACCTTCACCTATCCGAAAGCTGGTACCGTATGCCGAAGCAGCAAAGAAAAAAGGGATCAAGGTTTTTCATCTTAACATCGGCCAGCCGGACATTGAAACTCCTCCTTCTATTTTGGATGCCGTTCGCAAAGCAGATATTCCCGTTTTGGAATACAGCCATAGTGCCGGCAACGAAAGCTACCGCCGGAAATTAGTGAGCTATTATAGCTCGGTTGGAATTCGCATAAGCCATGATCAGATCCTGGTAACAACGGGTGGTTCGGAAGCCATTATGTTTGGTTTTTTCTGTTGCTTAAATCCCGGTGACGAAGTAATTGTTCCCGAACCGTTTTATGCCAACTACAATGGCTTTGCGGTACAGGCAGGTGTAAAAGTTGTTCCCATTACCTCGCACATTGAAACCGGCTTTGCCCTTCCGCCTATCAGCGAATTCGAAAAAGTCATCACACCAAATACAAAGGCCATTATCGTTTGCAGTCCCAACAATCCAACCGGTTATTTATATAGCCGTGAGGAAATGGAGGCGTTAAAAACAATCTGCCTGAATCATAATCTGTACCTGTTCTCCGATGAAGCGTACCGTGAATTTTCTTATTCTGGCGACTACATCAGTGCCATGCATTTAACGGGCATGGATGAGCATGTAGTGTTGATGGATACCATCAGTAAGCGTTACAGTGCCTGCGGTGCAAGATTGGGAGCCTTTGTTACAAAGAACAAGGCTATCTATGATGCCGCCATGAAGTTTGCACAGGCAAGGCTAAGTCCTCCCGGGCTGGCGCAGATTATGGGCGAAGCAGCCGTTGATCTTCCCACTTCTTATTTTGACAAACCAAAAGCCGAATACATTGCCAGGAGAGATTTACTGGTGCGTCGGTTAAATGCAATGCATGGTGTTTTTTGTCCAAACCCCGGTGGTGCTTTTTATGCCATGGCCAGGCTGCCTATTGATGATTCCGATAAATTTTGTCAATGGTTACTGGAGTCATTTTCCCATAATGGTCAAACAGTGATGCTGGCGCCTGCTACCGGCTTTTACGGAACTCCCGGATTGGGGAAGTCCGAAGTACGTTTGGCTTATGTTTTAAACCTGAAAGACCTGAACGATGCAATGGATTGCTTAGAAAAAGCATTGGAAGTTTATCCTGACAGATTGCAGTCTTTAGAAATGAAACTGGCAATTAGCAATTGACAATCTGCAACGCTGTTAGTTGTCTGAACTTATAAAAACCCCGACGATATCCGTCGGGGTTTTTGTTTGCCCATTGCGGGTTATCAATTGCTAATTGGAAAAACTGAAGGCATAATAATTGCAAAATTTCTGTAAAGCCATCAGGCAATTATTTATTCATAAAACCAACAATATGGCAAACACAGAAAATTATGGCAGCTGGCATACAGACAGCGAACTTCAGCCGTACAGAGGCGGGAGCGGAACGGTTAATGTGGGACAAACAGAGCGAATGGTGAGTGTGGGATTGGGTGCTTTCCTGCTTTCATCGGGACTGAACAATTTGACCCGTCACCCTATTAAAGGATTGATCCGTACAATCCTCGGTGGCGCTTTGCTGTACAGAGGCGTCAGCGGCAATTGCCCTATGTATTCTGCAATGGGAAAAACAAGAGGTGTAAGCAATACACAGGCAATTAATATCCGTACAGGCTTAATTGTAAACAAGCCGAAAGACGAAGTCTATTCTTTCTGGCGCAGGCTTGAAAATCTGCCACTCTTTATGAAGCACCTGGCCAGTGTAACAGAGATCGATGCGAAGCATTCACATTGGGAAGCTGATATTCCCGGAGGCATTGGCCGTATTAAGTGGAATGCGGAGATTGTAAAAGAAGAAGAAGGCTACCTGATTGGCTGGCAGTCAATCCCTAATTCAACCATCAACAATGCCGGTAAAGTAACCTTCAGGGAAGCATTGGGCGGACAGGGAACAGAGCTGGAAGTGGTGATCAGCTATCACCCACCTGCCGGCGAACTGGGCGCAGGACTTGCCAAATCATTGAATCCTGTTTTGGAAAAAATGATCCGCCAGGACATCATGAATTTTAAAGATTATATCGAAACAAAACACCAGTCACCTGCTTCTGACTACAGCACCAGCAGTCAAAGCAACACAACGGACAATCCAAATATTCTCCGTACAGAGGCAGAAAGCGTACAGGATGGAAGCGGTACGCCGAATGAAAATCAATTCAACCTCTAATTTTCAATTGAATTTCCATTGCTGATGCTTTGCATAGATCACCAATAAGATTTTGGTCCAATTGATAAAAAGATAAGGGTGGTGAAGGCTTCGGGTCGTATTCGTTTAACTGAAGCTTCCACCACCCTACTTTATGCCATTCATCTAACTTGTAACCGATATTATCATAAGTGGCAAAGTGCACAAAGCCGCATTTTTCGTGAAGCTTTACACTGGCCTTATTGGGCAGGGTAATACCGCCATACACGTTCACAAGACCCTGTATTTTTAAAATAGTAAAAAGGCTATTGTATAAAAGCTGGCCGATGCCTTTTCCTTTGAAATAGGGGTGCATGTAAATGGAAGATTCGCAGGTCCACTGATAAGCTTCTCTTTCCCGGTGGACGGAACCATAAACATAGCCAGCCATTTTTCCATCAATTTCGCAAACCATCCAGGGAAACTTCTGCAGGCATTTTTCAATTCTCTCTTCTATGTCTTTTTGTGATGGCACTGCGGTTTCGAAACTGATGGCTGTGTTAAGAACAAAAGGTGCGTAGATATCAAGAATAGATGTGGCGTCGGCAGTGGTAGCCGTTCGAATGATAACCATGAATGGAAATTAGCTGTTTTCCGACCTGTTAAAGAACAAAAAATGATTTCATCCGAAAGGGTTGAATACTTATTTTTGCACCCCTCTCCGCCAAAGGCGGATCAGTTGGTTAGAGCATCGGATTCATATCCGCCGAAGGCGGACGGCAGTTCAAATCTGCCAAAGGATCTTACAGATTGATGGCGAGGTAGCTCAGTTGGTTAGAGCATCGGATTCATAACCCGAAGGTCGGCAGTTCAAATCTGCTCCTCGCTACGAAATAGCCCAAATGGGCTATTTTTATTTGTGCCATATACCGTTTATATTCTCTACTCAGAAAAGTATCACCGGATTTATATTGGTTACACTTCTAATCTTATTGAGCGTTTTAAGAGCCATAATCTATTAGGAAAAACTGGCTTCACATTAAAATACAGACCATGGGAAGTTATCTACTGTGATTACTTTGAAAACAAGAAGGAAGCAATGAAGAGAGAAAAAAATCTGAAATCAGGCAAGGGAAGAGAATGGATACATGCAAAATTGAAAACGGAGTATACGGCAAAAAGATTTATATCCGCCTGAGGCGGACGGCAGTTCAAGTCTGCTCCTCGGTACGCTTTAAGCTCTGGACGAAAGTCTGGGGCTTTATTTTTTCCCCTATCACTCTCCCATTATAAACTGGAAAGTTGTTGAAGACAACTGGCAGGAAACTTGACATGACTACTATTATCACATTAAATAGATTTTTATGAAACGATTGGTTTTAATTGCAGGAATAGCGTTCAGTGTGCTTAGTTGTGCCCAGCATGACAGCAAATCGCCAGATACCTCAGGTGTTGATCCGCAAAACCCAAATCAGGTAGCGCCGGCTGATACCATGGCGAATGCGAATGGACAGAATAACAACCGCAATGGTGGCAGCAGTGGCGGCAATAACATGAACAATGACGGAACAAATAATAACCAAACGGTTACAACCGGGGACTCGAGCCTTAACCAGAAAAACCAGTAGCCTGTCGCAGTAATCTATTTTGCTTTGTTTCTGTTCTTAAAAAACCCACGCAATAGAAAATTGTGTTGAAGCGCTTCCATGTTCTCATCCAGCTTTAAAGAGGCAGCCTGCAGGTTCCTGATCGTGGTCTTCATCTCTTCTGCTGTTTGTTTATCATTCAGTAAAAGCCCCGCAGGACTGGAGTTATCATTCAACTTTTGACTGATGTTTTGACTTGCCTGGCTGAGCGTTGCTACCACGTCGTTTGCCCTGTTGGACAGAGCATCAATCTGCCTGACCGTGCTTCTCAGGCGGGAAAAGATGACCGTATCTGTTATTAGTTCATTTGCCAGTGAACCCTTCGCCGTTAACCTGGCCGTATAATCGGAAACGCCGGCAACCATCTGTTGTGCATTAGACGCTGTGGCTCTTATGGTAACAATCGTGTTTTGCAAGTCGGTAAACAACTGGTCATCGTTCAGCAGTTTGCCGATACTTCCTTTTCCATTCACCATCTGTTCGCTTATCGTCTTAAAATTGTTGGTGATGGCCAGGAGGTTTTTGTTATTGTCCTGAAAGGTTGCCATCATTTCATCCATACCAATTGCCTGCTCAATGGCAAGCGTGGTTCCATCCTCCACAACGGCGGCATTTGCCGACCCGCCTGATAAAATGATTAGTTTATTACCGATGAATCCATCGGCGCCAACCTTTGCTCTTGTGTCTTTTTTGATGATTGACTGGTAGTCTTTTTCGATGTTCATTGCCACTTTCACACGGCCATCTTTTTCAAAAGATATCTCCTGCACGGTGCCCACTTTTACACCGGCAAACCAAACATTGTTACCAGCCTGCAAGCCGTTTACTTCCGGAAAGATGGCACTGATAGCGGCTCCTTTATTAAACAGGCTTTTTTGTCCGCCAAGGGTCATCACACCCAAAACAAAAATGACCAGTGCTATAAATACAAAAGCACCGACAATGACAGACCGTTTATTTTGTTGTTCCATTTATTGGGTAAAATTATAATCGTAAAAACTTTTTATCCGTTCGTCGGTCGTTTCAAACACCGACTGAAAACTTCCCTCCTTTACAAACGTACCATCCAGCAGCATAGCTACCCGGTCACCTGTGACCTTTGCACAAGTGAGGTCGTGGGTGATGATGATGGAACTGGTGTTGTACTTTTCCTTTACCTCGTTGATCAACTCGTTGATATCCGAACTGGTGATGGGATCAAGACCGGCAGTAGGTTCATCGTACAACATGATCTCCGGCTGAAGGATCAGGGTCCGTGCTACGCCTATTCTTTTTTTCTGACCTCCCGAAAGTTCGGAAGGCATCTGGCGTTTTGCCCGCAACAAGCCCACTGCGTCCAACACGGTGTCGATCGCTGTTTCTACTTGTTTTCTTGACAGGTTTCGTTTGTGTCTTACAAGCGGAAACGCAAGGTTTTCCCTCACTGTCATGCTATCGTACAAAGCACTGGCCTGAAAAGAGAAACCGATCTTCAAGCGCAGTTCGTTCAATTCCCGTTCGCGTAACGAAGCAACCTCCTTTCCCAACACGTTAACCGTTCCGCTATCGGGCTTCAACAGGCCGGAGATTATTTTGATCAACACCGATTTACCTGTGCCTGATTTGCCTAAAACCACGAGGTTCTCGCCGTGGTAAAGATCCAGGTTCACGCCACGCAAAACTTCATTGGCACCAAAGGCTTTGTACAAATCCCTGATGACAACTACCGCATTCTTTTCTTTATGATTGGCGACACTGTTCATAACCGGTTACCTGAAATAATTAATGATCTGCAGAATGAGCATTTCTTCAATGAATATCAAAAACATGGAAGTAACCACTGAGGCATTGGCAGCACGGCCGACACCCTGTGTACCTCCTGTTGTATAAAATCCTTTGTAGCATCCCACCACACCAATGGTAAATCCAAACACAAGTGAGCGGATAATGGACGAAGCAAAATCAAGAAACGTGATTTTTGAAAATGCTTGTTCGATAAAGGTGGTAAAACTCGTCTGCTCGTTCATGTAGATATCCAGGTAAGAGCCCATCATGGATACAAATGCCGCATACAGCATAAGCATGGGCAGCATAATGGTAGTAGCACCAATCCGTGTATTCACCAAAAATTTAAATGGCTTTACAGCCGATACCTCCATGGCATCAATTTGTTCGGTTACCCGCATGGAGCCTAATTCGGCGCCTATGCTGGAACCCACTTTCCCGGCGCAGATGAGCGCTGTTACCAGCGGCGCCAGCGATTTAACAACGGCAATTGCCACAAGGGAAGGCAGCCAGGACTGCGCACCAAATTCGGAGAGTGAGGGCCTTGATTGTTTGGTAAATACAACACCGGTGATAAAGCCGGTAAGTGTGATTAATAAAAGAGAACGATAACCGACTTCGTAAGACTGCTTGATCAATTCATTCCATTCCAAAGGACGTTTGGTTGTTTCTTTAAAAAACCGTCCGATAAAATTGATGACATCAGAAAAGCTGGTAAAGAAACCGTCTATCCGTTTCGAAATAAGATATTTTCTTCCTGTGTTATTGGGCATGAAACCTTTTTTCTCACGCTTTAGTTCTGACCTTAGCCTGATTAGGGGTGCATAATTAGGAATTTTTCTTCAAAAGAAAACGGAAAGAGGCCACGCTGTAAAATCGAAAGGATGAAAGGAGGCCTGAGCAGGGTGAACTGTCCCCATGAATTGGCTAAAAATGGAACATTTTGCTATACTAAGGTTTCTTTCTGCCTGTTTGCCAGCAGCTGATAGAAAACCTGTGCGGAATTCTGCTCCGAACTTACCAGGTCGTGCAGGGTAACTTTGTTGAGAAAATCATCCAGAATGTATTGGATCATTGACCAAAGCGACCGGGATGAACAGTCAACTGAATGGGTACATAATTTTAAAGCACCGGAATGTGTTCCGCAGAACTGGCTGTCGAATAAAACACCACCCAGGGTTTTCAGTACATGGTTGATAATGATCTGATCGGCAGGCATAGCCAATACATAGCCACCTTTATAACCGGGTGTACTGTTAACGAAACCGCCCATACGAAGTACACGGGTAAGTTTGGCCACGTAATGCGGCGTTAAACCTTCTGCTTCGCTAAGCTGCGGAATACTCATGCCTTCCTGATCCTGGCAAGAGGCGATTCGTATCAACAGTCGCAAACCATATTCTTCCTGTGCGGTTATTTTCATGTTTTGTTTTTCAGTTTTTGTTTTTGTTCAGCAATCGTGAATCGAGAATCGGCAATTGGTATTTCATTTTATTTCAACCCATCATTAGATAACCTGAGGACGAACGCTTGTTTTATTCCTGATTGTCGTTTACCGATTGCCGCTCTAGAGCCAACCCAACTCCAGTTGTGCGGCCTCCGACATCATGCTTTTATCCCAAGGCGGGTCCCAGGTAACTGCCACATGCACATCGTTAACCCCTTCAATCTCCCTTACCTTCTGGTCCACTTCTACGGGTATTGATTGTGCAGCGGGGCAGCTCGGTGCTGTCAATGTCATGGTGATCTGCACATTGTTGATGGGCAGAATATCGACCCGGTAGATCAATCCCAGTTCATAAATACTTACCGGTATCTCCGGATCATAGATCGTCTGCAGAACTTCCACTACCTTATCCCTTAGAACATCTGTTTCCATGAAATAATTAAAATGCGTAATTAATAATTAATGATCACCGGCTGCTTTCACCTTGTAAGCCAGGGCATAGTTCTTCATTTGCTTTACCATTGACAGCAGACCATTAGAGCGGGTTTGTGCCAGGTGACTTGTCATACCGATCTCGTTGATGAAGTTCAGCTTTGCATTCACAATTTCATCCGGTTTGTGTCCCGATAAAACGCGGATCAGCATACTGATCAACCCTTTTACAATCACTGCATCACTATCTGCTTTGTAAACAACTTTGCCATCCTTGTAATCAGCCACCAACCATACTGTCGACTGGCATCCTCTTACCCTGTTATCATCGTGCTTGTATTCCTGTTCCAGTGGTTGAAGCTTTTTACCGAGGTCAATGATGTATTCGTATTTATCATCCCAGCTATCGAATAGCGAGAAATCTTCTACGATTTCCTTTTCCGATTCCTCTATGGTCCGTTGCTCACTCATTCTTATACCAATAATTTAATGGCTTTGTATAAGCCTTCTACCAAACGATCAACTTCTTCCATTGTATTGTACATGGCAAACGATGCCCTGGTGGTACCCCGTATGCAAAGTCTCTCCATCAAAGGCTGCGCACAATGGGTACCTGTACGAACGGCAATGC
>DASVSM010000110.1:0-7658 GCA_036388115.1 Flavisolibacter sp. | reverse complement strand
TGCATTTGCTTAGAACTTAATTAAAGTCTTTGGATCTCCCATTAAGAGGTTCGAACCAGCGCTGATCCTGGGCACAAAAGATAAAACCTCCGACAGGAGGTTTTATCTTTTTACTGCATTTATAAAGTACGACAGATCGCTGAATTAGGCTTATTTCCCTGCGTCCATTCCATGTAACTTCTTTTCCAACTCTACCTGCTTCATAAATTCCCCGGTATCCTCATCCGAATAACGGCCGTATGCATCCATCAGGGTTCCTTTGGCGCCGTCGGAGGTTTCTATCGCATATAAAATACTCATATCATCCGGGTCGGTGATTCCTTCAAACCGGTAAAAGTTTGCTGCTTTCACGTCTTTCGCGTCGTAGCTTTTGCTGGTGGTTAAACTCACCAGTTTCTTATCCTCCACCCTAAACTGCTCATTATAGCCGTGCTTTTCAAGATTGTCCATCAGGTGCTCTTCACTGCTCATAAAGGTGAGACGATCATTTCCTTCGCTGTATTCGCCAGTGCGGTTGTCATCGCTGTTGGTCTGTATATTATCAATTTCTTCCTGTTTCATAATACTCTTGTTTAGGTTACTAATGCAGTTTTTGTGCCTATAAAACGGGATGTTGCAAATGTGGAAAGCCTGTCAAGAAATACCCCCGTTTTTCACGGGGGTACCATCAGTGGTTAACGATTGCTACCTCTTAAATATTCTTCCAGTTGTTCGCGGTTATTGCCGATTTTTTCAATGGCTTTCCGCACTTCCTCTGCCGATACGTTCATTTTTTCTGCGAGATAGCTAACCTCGTATTCTTCGTTGCCGGCCACTCTTTCGCGGTCGCGACCGTCCCTGAGATCTTTGTTGTCTGGCATAACTTAAGTTTAACTGTCACACATAAATCCTGTGCCATCTGTTGAGGTATATTTTTCACCAGTGAAGAAGATGTTCAACAGCTACCCTGCCTTTACCATGCTCATCAATTGCGCCTGTTCCTGCTCCTGGAAACGCCGGAGACATTGAATAACATTTGTTACGTTGTCCACGAGCACCACAATCACGGAGCCACGCTTTCCTTCACTGAGAACCTGCTGTACCGCATCACATTCGCTGCCGTAGTAGGAGATGGGTTTATTCCTGTCTACTTTATGTATGCCGACGCTCAACAGCCGGTCTATTTCCTCGTAGGTACGTCCGCGCATATCCTCGTCGTGCCGAATGATGATCTCGTCAAAGATCTTCGCCGCTTCTTCGCCCATGGCGATAATGTCTTCATCGCGCCGGTCGCCTACGCCGGTGATCACCCCGACTTTGTTTCCTTCCAGGGAGCTGATAAATTTCCCCAGTGCTCTTACACCATGCGGGTTGTGTGCATAGTCAAGCACAACCGTAAACTCGTTCAGTTCGTAAACGTTGATCCGTCCGGGTGTTGTTTCCTGCGATGGAACAAAAGAACGCAAGGCATCACGTATCACGCCCAGCTTTATCTTATTGGTATAGGCTGCAAGCGATGCTGCCAGCGCATTGGCAATATTGAAGTCTGCTTTACCGCCAAAAGTGATAGGGATGTTAGCTGCTTCTTCAATGGGTATAAAATGATTGCCGATGCGCAACAGCAGGTAGCCGTTTTCATACACGGCGGCAAGGCCGCCTGCCGCGCAATGTTCTTCAATACGAACGTTATCGGCTTGCAGCGAGAACAGCGCCACTTTGCATCGCAGGTTTTCAATCATGCCAAATACCAGGTCGTCATCTGCGTTTAGAATGGCATAACCATTTTGATGAACCGTTTCCGGAACTACGGATTTCACCCTTGCCAGTTTTTCAATCGTATCAATTCCGCCAATCCCTAAATGATCTTCCGCCACGTTGGTAACGATGGCCGTATCGCATTGGTCGTAACCCAGGCCCGCACGAAGGATACCACCACGGGCTGTTTCCAGTACAGCAAATTCCACCGCACTATCCTTTAAAATCAGCTGTGCGGAATGCGGGCCGGAACAATCCCCTTTCAGTACCAGTTCATCCTGAATATAAACACCATCGGTTGTGGTAAAACCGGTGGCAAAGCCGGCGCTTTTCACAATGTGCGCCATCAACCGGGTGGTAGTGGTTTTCCCGTTGGTACCAGTAATGGCAATAATAGGAATACGGCCTTTGTCTTTGTTCGGAAATAACATATCTACTACAGGCTTTGCCACGTTGCGCGACTGTCCCTGCGTAGGCTCCACGTGCATGCGGAAGCCCGGAGCGGCATTCACTTCCAGCACAGCGCCGCCATTTTCTTTCAATGGTGTTGAAAGGGTTGGCGCCATAATATCAATACCGCAGATATCGAGGCCGATGTTGCGGGCAATCCGTTCGAAACAGGAAATGTTTTGCGGGTGCACATCATCAGTAACGTCGGTTGCCGTTCCGCCGGTACTCAGGTTGGCTGTCGGCTTCAGAAAAAGTTCCTCGCCATTGGCAATAACTGTGTCTAATGAATATCCTTTTTTCTTCAGCAACTCATTCGTCACCTCGTCTACCCGTATTTCGGTAAGAACATTATTATGGCCGCTTCCTCTCCTTGGGTCCAGGTTCTCCCTGTCGATTAATTCCTGAATGGTATGAACGCCATCGCCTGTAACCATGGCGGGTGTACGCAAGGCAGCGGCCACAAATTTATTATTCACTACCAGCACCCGGTAATCACTGCCCTGGATGAACTTTTCAATGATCACAGCCCTGCTGTATTTTTTTGCTCGTTCAAAAGCAAGGGTTGCATGTTCCCAATCCTGGATATCAATGGTTGCACCTTTGCCATGGTTGCCGTCGAGCGGTTTTATAACGATGGGGTAGCCGATCAATTCAATTGTTTCCTTCAGGTTTTCAATATTGCTGATCACATCACCATAAGGAACAGGAAGGTTAGCATCGTGTAACAGCTTTTTTGTTTTATCCTTATCACCGGCAACTTCTACCGCCAGCGAACTTGTATGAGATGTAATCGTTGCTTCAATACGGCGTAACTTATTACCATAGCCGAGTTGCACAAGCGAGTCATTGTCCAGCCGGATGACAGGGATGTTCCGTTTCCGGGCCTCATCAACTATCGAACCTGTACTTGGACCCAGTTTCTCCTTAAACCATAACCTTCTTATTTCAGCAATATCGCTTTGCAGGTCATAAGATTCGCCTTTCATCAGGGCTTCAGCAATACGCATGGCAGCTCCCAGGGTATAGCGGCCTTCTGCTTCCTCACCGTATTCAAAAACCATGTGGTAAACCCCACTTTCTTCCAGTTCCCTTGTCTGCCCGAAGCTGACATTGATGCCTGCTAAAATTTGAATTTCAATAGCAATGTGTTCAATCACATGTCCCATCCAGGTTCCCCTTTGTACCCGCTCAAAGAAACCGCCGGGCTTGCCCACACTGCAACGGTGTTCGTGGAGAGATGGCAACAATTGTTGAAGCCGTTCCAAAAAGCCGGGTATTTCGTCGGTGGGCCTCTGCTCTAATTCTTCAAGGTCCAGGGTGACTTGTATTAGTTTATGCCGTTTAATTGACCAGAAATTTGGTCCTCTTAACACTTTTATATCACGGATTTTCATGCAAGCAAAAAATTGGTGTATAGATATACTGCAAAATTTTGGGCCAGATTTTCAACATGCAATTGATATAAGGCAAACAACAACAGGCAATTGACAAATTGACAAGTGGCGGTCGGTTTTATTGGTGATTGCTTATCGCCAATTGCCTCTTGAATTGGCAACTGGCACATTTTTTCTTACCCCTGCCACATGCATTATCCCAAAGGTTATTTAATAGCAGTAGGCGGTGCGGAAGACAAAGGAACAGAACTGGAAAGGGAGCGGCAAAACAGCCTGGATTTTTTCAAGGAAGGCATCCTTAACCAGATTGTTGAACTGGCCGGTAAAAAATCGGATCCAATAATTGAGATCGTCACCACGGCATCTTCAATTCCCGACGAAGTGGCCCAGGTATATAAAAAAGCTTTCCGGAAATTAGGGCCTATCGAAATCAATCATCTACGAATAAACAAACGGGACGAAGCAGATACCAAAAAAACACTTGAACGGCTGGAGAGATGCAATTGCATCCTCTTCTCCGGCGGCGACCAGTTACGCCTCAGTTCTGTTTTAGGTGGGACGGAATTTCTTGACATATTACATGAGCGCTACGAGAAAGAACATTTTGTTATTGCCGGTACCAGTGCCGGTGCGGCCGCCATGAGCAACACCATGATCTGCGGTGGCGATGAAACGAAAGCTTACCTCAAAGGAAAGGTTGAACTAAGCATCGGCTTCGGCTTTTTGCAGGAAGTGATTATTGATACCCATTTTGATGCAAGAGGAAGGTTTGGCCGGCTGGTGCAGGCTATTGCGGCCCAACCAGGAGCGGTGGGTATCGGGCTGGATGAGGATACAGGCGTCATTATTGAAAAAGGAACAAAGATGAAAGCCATCGGCCGCAGCAGCGTGGTGGTGGTGGATGGCTGTAATATCACCCATAATAATATCGCTGATATCAGAAGTGGCATGCCTTTATCAGTAAGTAACCTGGCTGTGCATATTATGACGCACTCTGATGTATTTGATATTAATACCCGGACGTTTACAGGGGTAAGTTTTCCGGCACATCACTAAAACAAAAACAATGGCGCTCAAGGTAATGGTTCAATATAGAGACCTCCCGGTTATTTATGATGTAACAAAGCAGGAGGACGACGTGTATCACCTGCGGCTGCACGGACAGGAAAACAATCGCGGCGACGGATACGTTCCGCAGAAGATGATCATCCGTAAAAAAGGAAAGATCTGGATCTCTGACCTGGAAGACCACCGCGAACTGGTAAGCTCACTCACCGCGGAGATCACCCAATTCAGTACGGAAGAAAAGAGGTCTTACATTAACGATTGATTTTAGTGGCTGCCTATTTCAGCCGAAAGGAAACGCCTGCCGAAAGAAAATAGTCGGGTGCTTCTTTAGAGATTCCTTTGCCGGCATACACATCCAACTTGATATTGTTGGTTGGGAAATAGGAGACCCCGCCATCAATAGTATGCTGTGCAGCCTCCCCCCGTTGAAAATGTCCAAAGGTTTCGATAAACACTTCCCAATTTTTTGACAGCTCAATTTCCTGGTCGATGCTGTACATCCAGCGGGGTGCTGTTTCTTCACCGTTCCATTCAGCACCCACGTTGTAATTCAGATGAAATATTTTGGCAAACTGGTTTTCGAACAACAACCTTACTTTAGGTATTGCATGTGTGGTCTGATGATCTTTCGACGCAAGCGCAGGGATGCCCACTTGTGTGTACAATGTCGTTGTGGGCAGCAAACCTTTCTCCTCCAGCAGCAACGCTTTAAAGCCCAGCTCCAGGGGTTTCAGGCCGTATTGAAATTCCCTGGTGCTGTATTGCTTTTCACTTTCTGCCGTTAGCTCAGCTCTTAATTCAAACCGTTTGGAAAGGCCGTACTTTATTAGCAATTCGGGATGCATAAGCGAATAATCATCTTTGTTTTGCTGTTCTTTTTCAAAGCCGATCTCCGATTGGAAGTAGCCTTTTTTGGTCAACACTGGTGTCAGGGTTTCTCCTGGCCTGTCTGCCTGGATCTTTTCTTCCTGGCAAGAGGCTGTCAAATAAACAAACAAAAGGAGTAAGAATGAAAGCCGTGTTTTCATACACTCACTGCTTCAATAACTGTGCTGCCCAAAAACGAGATCATCATCAGTTGCAAACGAATTCTTCACATGCGGAAAGACAAAAGCGATAGTGAAGAGCTTAAGATTCTCTCTGTTTATGGCATATTTTTTTTGCCTGTATGCGCACTATGGGTAAAATAGCAATTGCCGTACACGGCGGGGCAGGACCAGATTCGGACTTCATTCAAAAACATCAAAAAGAATATAAGGAAGCCTTACAGGAAGCCCTCGATGTGGGCTATAGAGTTTTGGAAGATGGCGGTTCAGCAGTGGATGCCGTGGAAGCCGCGGTCAATTTTTTTGAAGACAACAGCATGTTTAATGCAGGCAGGGGATCTGCACTCAATGAAAAGGCGGAAGTAGAGATGGATGCTTCTATCATGAGCGGGGCAGATATAAGATCAGGCGCCGTTTCCATTGTTAAAAATGTAAAGAACCCGGTGACGCTTGCACGTGCCATCATGGAAAAAACCAAGCATATTTATTTGGGCGATATGGGTGCCCTGGAGTTTGCCAATAAAATTGGTTTGAAAGTAATGCCTGAGGCTTATTTCATCACGGACCATGCGTTTGAGCAATATCTATCTGCCGTACAAGAAGAGAAAAACACGATAGAAGAGGCTGGCCAATACCAGGTAAAAAGAAAAACACATGGAACGGTGGGTGCAGTAGCGCTGGATAGAGACGGCAATATCGCGGCCGCTACGTCAACAGGCGGTGTGGAAAATAAAGTGCCGGGACGAATTGGCGATACCTCCATGATAGGTGTGGGTACATATGCCAATAATAAGACGTGTGCGGTATCTACCACAGGCGATGGCGAACTACATATCAAGCATGTCAGTGCTTTTCACATTTCGGCACTTGTGGAATATAAAGGCTATACGGTGAAAGAAGCGGCACATCATCTCATTAAAGATAAATGCAAAGCGGAAGAAGGAGACATGGGTTTGATCGCTATTGACCCGCAGGGGAATGTGGCGCTTGAATTTAACTCCGACCGGATGCACAGAGGTTATCGTACCAGTGATGGAGAACAGTTTGTCGGTATATATCCTGAATCATAAATAGAGGTAATAGTCTTTCAATAGGTTCACAAACCGGGGTGTGTATTGTTGATCGTCGCCTTTGATAGAAAGCTCTTCTCTACTGATCAATTCCCCTTTTTTAGAGGAGCCCTGAACCATTAACCGGAAGGGGAGGTGGCGGGTTGTCTGTTTTACCTTTATGATTTTGCGGAGATGAAGGTCCGCTTTTATAGAAAGGTTCGCGAGGTCATTCATTCGCTTTGCCGGCAGCAAAAGATAGAACACGCCATCTTCTTTAAGATGTGCTTTTATGAAAGCCAGGAGTTCTTCAAGGCGTAAGCCATCGCTGTGATGCGCCATCTTCTTGTTGGGTTTTACCGGTTTTAAATCGCCTTCATAAAAAGGAGGATTGGAGATAATGAGATCATACTTCTTCTCTGCTTTCCATTTCAATGCATCGGTATGAATAATATTGATGCGTTCTTTCCACGAAGATGCCAGAACGTTTTCCGTTGCTTGTTCTGCAGCGTCTTTGTCAATCTCAATCGCATCGATCACTACGTGGTTCTTTTGCGCTAACTGCAGGGAGAGCAGTCCCGTTCCGCAGCCAATATCCAGCGCATTTTGAATGTTTGCTTTTGCATTTTGCATTTCGTTACTTACCCATGCGCCAAACAAACAGGCATCCGTTGTCACCTTCATGGCACAGCGGTCGTGATGAATAATAAATTGCTTGAATTGAAAATAAGTATTCGGCAACTTTAGCTGGCTTTAAACTCATTACTGATGATTCATAACTGATTATCATGGCTCATCAATCCCATCCGGCTCTTGCAGAAGCACTCACCGAAAGCGATGTAAAATCTTTTGCTAAAAACTTGTGATAAGCTGTAATTGCAATCATTGCTGCATTATCGGTGCAATATTCAAAAGGT
>DASVSM010000109.1:0-6748 GCA_036388115.1 Flavisolibacter sp. | reverse complement strand
GACTTTGCGAAAACAAGACTGCCTGCGTGCGGTTTAAACCAGTAATGTATTGCATGTATAAATTTCCTAAATCTTACACGCTTTTACAAGCAATACTTATGTACAAATGTGAATAGTTTTTAGACAGTCTGACGTTAAACGGCTTTCTGCTGTGCTGGTATTCTGTGTTCGGTCAGCCTGGAACAGAAGCCGATTGAAAAACTAATGTACAAGTCTTATTCCTTTTTCATCCGCGTTCCGTCTGCCGAATATGTGCCGATAAGCGATTTGCTGTCGATGTTTATTCCGTCAGCCAGCATAGCAGAAAACCGCTGTTGGCTGCTGGCAAATTCCTTAATGCAACGCCTTATCAATAAGTTCCTTTGTCTTTGAAGAATTGTTATAGTTGTCAAGTTGCGTTTGTGTCATATAATCTTCAATGTTTAACTTGAACTGTTTCCTAGAAAATAGCTTTTGTGTTAACTTGTAATTCCTGTAAGCATTGCTGATAGAAATTATCTTATAGTCACTATTCCTTTGAACGCCTGCGCTTTCGGACTCTGTCACTTCAATTGATGAATAGAAAAGTCTGCCTTGAAATAGAGTTTTAGAAGTGCTTTTATTGGAAACATAATTTTCATCAGATGAACTGCCGCCACTTTCTTTTGCGAATTTTCCAAGGTGTTCAGCCACGGGGTCTGAAAAATCTGCTGCTGTTAGTGGGTCATAGTTAGGAGTAATAGGATTGGGTCCCGCTACATAATCTAAATTGTCTTTTCCAACCATAATTTTGATCACTTCAACAATATCAGAGGATGGAATATCGCAGTCTAACTGGATACCGATTAATACAGGCTCATCGATAATTTTATTATTCAATCTAAAAATTTCAACTGTGTCATTATGTGCATTAGGTTCGCTGAATAATCCTATCAAATGAAACCCTCTTCTATTTTTATTGAACCCGTCCGAATTGTCAACTGGCAGAAATCCTTTGTAAGCCCCTCGGATGAAATACGGAGTTTCATTTGTGACAAAATCTATTTCACTTAACTCTTTAATAATTCCGTCGTTAGCCAAAGTAGCCAAATGTTTATTCCACTCTGAAAGCGTCATGCCGAAACGGTAACCATTTTTTAAAGTATCCTCATAAAAGAAGTCCCTATAAACTGTATCGTATTTAGCCGGTTGCTGTATGTAGACTGTTGTGTCCGCAACTGTTGTCTCATTAGGTAAACTTGTTGTTATCTCACCAGTTTTGTTGCTATCTTGAGTTGGATTGTTACAGCCAATAGCCAAGAGGGAAAGTATGATTAATAAGCAGTCTGTTTTCATAAAAGGTCAGGTATAATGTTTTGTTTTTACTTTTTTTGTTTTTGGATATATTCAGCAGCCCATTTATCAAGCTGTAAAAATACATAGTAAGGTATGTACCATTGATTGAATTTATCATCTGCAATGTTGCCATAGTATTCTTTTAATTGCTTTTTAAAAACGAACATCATAGCATCATCGCCTTTTTTATACTGCTCATAGGTTACAACCAATTCAACATGCCATTGGTCTAAGACCTGTTGTTCCATTTTCAGCAGGAAATTCTCAAATGTCTTTGTGTCAAAGTTCTTTGGTTTGAAGCCCATAGTGCTGCTCCATTTGTACAAATCATACTTTGTAAACATTTTGTCGTACTTGTCTGTTCCTTGGGAAAAAGAAATGAGCGTTAGGAAAGTAAACGCAATTGTCGCAGTCAGTTTTCTTAAGGTCATAATAAATCATTTAGGGTTGCGAATATAAAAGCAAATGACATTAGAAACGTCACGATGCTTGCAGCCAACACTAAAATAGCCGACATCCACTAATCCCGCAAAAAAACTTAGTGTGTTGGTTTTCAAAGACATGATTTTCGCTTTTTCAGATTGCAATGGTTGGCAAGCAGATCTCCCAATTGATTCCGCCTTTCTTCAAAAGGCTGTCCAAAGCCCTTTGGATCACCACCAGTTTTTCTCTTGCCACATGTAAATAACGGGTGGTGGTTTTAATGCTGAAATGCCCTAAAACCTCTTGAATATAACGCACCGCAGTACCTTTTTCTAAAAGGTGTGTGGCAAAAGAGTGCCGCAGGGCAGGAAAGGTGAGATGCATTTTAATGCCGGCCCGAAGCCTTGCCTGTTGAAAAATGATCTGTGCGCTTCTTGCACTATAAGGGGTACCCTCAAATACATAAAGGGCGGGCCTTGGGGCAGCCTTTCTATGATAGCTAATGAGGATAGCTTTCAAAACGGGACTTAAGGTGACGTAGCGATCTTTTTTGCCTTTGGCCTGCTCAATTAAAATTTGGCTTCGTTCGCGGTCAATGTGTTTCCATTTTAAGGCAATGACTTCACTGACCCTGAGGCCACAGCTATAGGCCGCAAATAAAATAGCTTTGTGCTTCAGCGGCCGCACCGCATTAAACAGGCAGGATATTTCGCCTTCTGCCAGCACTTTTGGCAGGATAAAGGGTTTTTTGGGCCGGGGTATCTCCCAAAAAAACTTTTCTCTTTTTAGCACGCCTTCAAAATAGAACTTCAGCGCATTGAGGCGACTGTGGGCTGTATTTTCGCTAATGCCCCGCTTTTCCATTGCCTAAAGCATATAACGCCGCAGGTCATCCGGCGTCAGCTCGTTGAGAGGCTTTTGTTGTAACAACTGCAGCAGTTGCAAAAATTCATTGCGGTAAGTTTTAACGCTAGAAGCGCTGTACGCTTTGCGCTTCAGGTGCGCTAAAAACCGGTTTAACTCCTTCAGGTTTTCGGGCTTAGCCGCCAGGCCGTAGTTTGCAGTGGCGCTTTTTGGAAAGCCAGCCTGCGTGCCTGCGTGCCGCGGGCCGTTGGAGAGCTGGCAGCCACCTTCTTTCGTTTTTGCAGGCAGGTTGGCAGCGGTCCCTGAGCAATAGTTGCCAGTGATTGCAGCGCCGCCAAAATGATTCCGTGCGACTCGCGGCTGAGCGGCAGGTACCACACCTTGTTGGAGTGGCTCCACTTTACACCCCGTAGTTGGCGGATAGCTAAGTCAAGCCGACGAACAAGCGGGGCCACCACGGCAATGCATTCCTGGCCGCGGTGAAGGAGGGGCCGTAAAACAATGTTGTACATAAGCGGTTATTGTCTGGTATAAAGCACTCTCTATAAAATTAAGGGCGGCCTTCAGTATTTGCAACTACCCGGCCGAACGTTGTATGGTTTGCCCGTCTCCCGCAAGAGGGATGGCAGTGGAAAGCCCGGAGCTGAAGGCTTTGTGCCGGGGCTTTGTGGCGAGGACTTGCAACGAACAGCCCGACCCGCAGCGATGCCCCAGCCTCTGTGCATAGGCGCGAAGGGACTTGCCCAAATGAACTTCGATCAGATGAACAAGGAGAGACGAATAAAGAAGGGAAACAGCGCTACTCAACCCCTAACAGCAAACGCCAAACTCCAAACCCTTTTCCTATCTTGCAAGCCACGTTGAAGAGAGAACCACCATGGAAAAATTTGTTGTTTCAGCCAGAAAATACCGTCCCCAAACCTTTGATACGGTGGTGGGGCAAGAGCACATTACCACTACCCTTAAGAATGCCATCCGGAACAATCATTTAGCACACGCTTTTTTGTTTTGCGGCCCGCGGGGCGTAGGTAAAACAACCTGTGCCCGCATCCTTGCAAAAACCATCAACTGCGAGAACCTGCAGCCCGATGGGGAAGCGTGCAATACCTGCCATTCCTGCGTGTCGTTCAGCAGCGGAACCTCCATGAACATTCACGAGCTGGATGCCGCCTCCAATAACTCCGTAGATGATATTCGGGCCCTGGTGGAACAGGTGCGTTTTGCCCCGCAGGCGGGCAAGTACAAAGTCTATATCATCGACGAGGTACACATGCTGTCGGCTTCGGCGTTCAATGCGTTTTTAAAAACGTTGGAGGAGCCGCCCTCCTATGCTATTTTCATATTGGCCACTACGGAGAAACATAAAATACTTCCCACGATCCTGAGCCGCTGCCAGATCTTCGATTTCAAGCGCATTACCCTGCAGGATACAGTCAGCCACCTGGCAGGCATTGCCGAAAAAGAAGACATCAAAGCACAGGAAACAGCCCTGCAACTGATCTCGCAAAAAAGCGAAGGCTGCATGCGGGATGCACTGAGCATCCTGGACAAAATTGTTTCGTTTACCAACGGAGAGGTAACCTACGAGAATACGATTGAGCACCTGAACATCCTGGATGCAGATTATTACTTCAGGCTTTTTGATTGCATGCTGACGCAAGACCTTGCTGGCGCCATGCTGCTGTTTGATGATATTAACAAAAAAGGCTTTGAAGGCGATATGGTGCTGAACGGCTTTGCCGAATTTCTTCGTAACCTGCTTATCTGCAAAGACGAAAGAGTAGCTGGTTTATTGGAAGTGGTGGAAACCTTCCGCAAACGTTATGCGGACGCAGCCAAAAAAGTGGATGCTGCTTATCTGATCAGCGCCTTAAACCTTTTAAACGAAGCGGAGATCAACTTCCGGGCAGCCCGCAACAAGCGGCTGCATGTAGAGTTGGCACTGATCAAACTCTGTTACCTGTCGCAGGCCATTGAAATAACGGCGGGCAGTGGCGGCCTTGATAAAAAAAAACTCGTTGAACAAACCAAAGCCGTAGCCTTTAAGGCCATCCGGCCACTTGCGGCTCCTAAACAGGTGGCAAAAACAGCGCCTGTTCCTAAACCCTCGCAGGAGGCAAAACTGATTATCGAATCCAACGCTGCGACGCCGTCTTTGGTGGAAGAAAATAAACAGGCATACCAGCCTGTTGCGCCAGAACCAGCAACAACGAAAAAAACCACAAAGACAAAACTTTCTTCGCTGGATGCACTGCGACAAAAAATTGCAACCGAAAACGGGCAGCAGGTAATTATCGACAAACCGCTGGAAGAAGAAGCATTGAAAGGGGCGTGGAAAAAATTCATTGATCAATTAAAGGAACAAAAACGGCCGGCCTGGCAGAGCTACGAACTGGCGCAGCTGGTGATCAAAGATGAAGCTTCCTTTGAAGTGATTGTGACCAATAAGATCAACGAAAAGTTCATTGAGCTGGAACGGAAAGATGCCGGTGTGTTTTTACAGCAGGAACTTTCGAACCGCCTGTTGCAATTTTTTATTACGTTAATTGAAGCACCAAAAGATGATGTGATAACGGAAGCGCCACTTACAGCAAAAGATCAATTTATAAAGCTGGTAGAACAATACCCGATTGTGAAAGAGTTGAAAGACCGCCTGAAGCTGGACCTGGATTATTGAAGTGGATCCGTTCAGCCGGCTATATGTTTAAGAATAGCTGTTTCAGCCTTAACTTTCCCTGCCGGATGAACGGATCAACTGATGAACAGATAAACCTTGCTACAACGCTCCACCATACAACTGCTTCGGTTTCATTTTTCATTTTTCCTGCTGCCGGTCTTTCTTTTTGCCGTAAGCCAGGTACCGGCAATCAACTGGTATAATGCCATACTTGCATTTCTGATCCTGCACCTGCTGGTATATCCCTCCAGCAACGGCTATAATTCCTATATGGATAGGGATGAAACACCGATTGGTGGGCTCTCTTCGCCACTCAAGCCAACAAAACAATTGTTTTATGCAACCGTGCTGATGGATACCGTTGCCTTGCTGCTTTCGCTTTTTATTTCGCCATTCTTTACTGCCGGAATACTTGTTTATATACTTGCCTCACGGGCCTACAGCTACCGAGGCATCCGCCTGAAAAAATATCCTGTCATTGGTTTTTTAACAGTGTTCATTTTTCAGGGCGGACTGGTCTTTTTTATTACCTACCATGCAGTTTCCCCGGCAACAACTTTCCATGTACCTTTCCTTCCTGTTATACTGTCAAGCCTGCTGATAGGTGCATTGTATCCTTTAACGCAAATCTACCAGCACAAAGAAGACCTGGAGGATGGCGTAAAAACCATCAGTTATGCCTTGGGCAAGAAAGGCACTTTCGTATTCAGCATGTCCTTCTTTTTAGTGGCCACTTTTCTGATGTACCGGTTACTTTCCCGCCAGAATTCGCACAACCATTTTTTCCTCTTTTTGTTAGTGTTATTGCCTGTGGTACTGTTTTTTTTGTACTGGATGAGCAAGGTTTGGAAAGATGAAACGGCGGCTGACTTTACAAACAGTTTACGCATGAATGTTCTCTCCACGCTTTGCACGACGGTCTATTTTATCACCCTGATCATTTTGAACCATTGAGTAAGATTGTTTCTATCGGCACAGCAATTCCGGCTTACTGTCACAAGCAGATGGATATTCTTTCCTTTATGCAAACCGTGTATGCCCTGCCAACGGAAGAAGCCCGCAAGCTGCGGTTCATGTATTCCCAGTCGGGTATCGGCCAACGCTATTCCGTGATCTCGGATTACTCAAAACCATTGCCCGAATGGAAGTTTTACCCGCAAACAGAGAGTGTAGAACCTTTTCCTTCGCTGGAGCAACGAATGGCTATCTATGCCAAACAAGCACCGCTGCTATCCGTGGATGCTATTCGTGATTGTTTGTCGCACACGTATGCAACGCAGAACGTCACCCACCTCATAACCGTGAGCTGCACGGGCATGAGTGCACCGGGCCTTGACCTACAGGTAATGGAATTGATGGACCTGAAAAAAACCATCTTCCGCACGTCGATAAATTTTATGGGCTGTTATGCGGCTATTCATGCGTTGAAGATTGCCGATGCCATTTGCAAAACCGATAAAAAAGCACAGG
>DASVSM010000108.1:0-1681 GCA_036388115.1 Flavisolibacter sp. | reverse complement strand
ACGCCTTTCAGCAAAGGCACCGACAGTGGCTGGCTGAACCGTGCCGTTGGTTTACTGGGACATGAAACGGCAACCCCTTTCCAGGCCGTAAGCTTAACATCATCGCTGCCACGGTCTTTTTATGGCGATCATGCAGCCGTCGCCATTTCTAACCTGGAAGACTTCAGCATTCAGCTTCGCGGTAATAATCTTGCGGCCAATACGGCTGCGAAAAGTTTTGAAGAATTATACGATAAAACATCATCTTCTCTTTTGAATAAAACAGGAAAAGAAAGCTTTGAAGCGATGAAGATTTTGAAGAGTGCCGATGTCAAAAACTATCGTCCCTCAAACGGAGCGGCTTACCCGGTTTCGCCATTAGGCAATTCCTTAAAACAAATTGCGCAACTCATTAAAATGGATGTGGGCACCGAGATAGCTTTTGCAGAATGCGGCGGCTGGGATACGCACTACAACCAGGGAACAGAGAACGGCACCTTTGCCCGCAACGTAGCTGATCTTAGTAACAGCATTGCTGCTTTCTGGGCCGACCTTGGACAGCTACAGGACGAGGTGGAAGTAATGACCATGACCGAGTTTGGCCGCACCGTTCATCAAAACGGATCGAATGGTACCGACCATGGCCGCGGCTCCTGCATGTTTATCCTGGGCAACGATGTGGCAGGGGGAAAAGTGCATGGGAAAGTCCCTGAACTATCAATCGACAATTTGGAAGATAAGCGTGACCTGCCGGTAACCACCGATTTCCGTGCAGTGTTTGACGAAGTAGCTACTGCCCATTTAAAGATCAGGGACAAAGGAAAGCTGTTCCCGGATTGGAAAGGCAGTGGCATTGGTGTAATGAAACCTATGTAAACATGTATGCTATACTTAGGAAGGACCAGCAAAAGGCTGGTCTTTTTTTGTTTGAGGACGAGGGGTATTGATTGGTTGCCTGCTTTCCTTCTTTCTTCATCCTTTGTTGTTCATCTGTTTGAACTTCATTTGGGCAAGTCCCTTCGCAGCCTGGCACAGAGGCTGGGGCTTCGCTGCGGGCCGGGCTGTTCGTTGCAAGTCCTCGCCACAGATGCCCGGCACAAAGCCTTCAGCTCCGGGCTTTCCACTGCCATCCCTCTTGCAGGGGGAAACCTTACTTGGTTTTTCCTTGCAGGTATAAAAAACCAAAGAAAGGAACTTGCGTTTTTATGTTATTCAGTTAACACGCTGCGTTGTTTTTGAATTAACTACTTATCTTGACTGCTGAAAACCGCATCCCAAAAGATGCGCATAATAACTGTTGGCAGCAACGCATGGAAACTTCAAAAAGTATAAAGCCAGCCTTAGACCGAATAGAGAGACCGGTTGCAAAATACCTTAAAGGACAAGGTTTTGAAAAGAAGGGTCGAACCTATAACCGTATTGTCGAACAAGATTTAGTTCAAGTAATCAACTTCCAGAGTGGTACGTTTCCAATAGGTCAGTACGAGATTCCAGGTATACGGGAGAGTAAATACGGAACCTTTACAATCAATTTTGGTGTAGCTATCCCTGAAGTATATCATGTTACATCACCTAAATTTCCTATCCCTTTATTTTGGAAAGAATACCAATGCCAAATACGAGAAAGGCTGGGCGTTCTACTTTACAAAAAAGACCATTGGTGGACAATAACGGATGATTCAGAAAACATTTCAAAAGAAAT
>DASVSM010000107.1:0-6954 GCA_036388115.1 Flavisolibacter sp. | reverse complement strand
TGAAGTCAATTGAAAGGCCGGAGATCACCCGGGTTTTCGGCACGTCTTCGCCGCCAAGTGGCCTGAGTGGTGCTATTCGTCGCTTTGCTTTTAAATATAGCGAGTCCACTTATGCGCACTGGTTTCCTTTGGTAGTGGCCGACCGTGTGAATGTGGTGGAAGGAATCATTGATGATCTGAAGAAAGGCATCGTGCCAAATCTCATCGCCGAGAGAGGATGGGCAGCCGAATGGAAATACAACCGGAAAGGTGTCATTCAAAAAGTAGCGGTAACGGCAGCGGTTACTACTGCCTTGATTCTTTTCATGAGCAGGAAAAAGAAAAAAAGTCTCCTTTAAGAGAGGGTTCCCGCTGACCTTCAACAAGGATCATCCTCGTTGATTCTTGTTGAAGGTTATTTCAGGTAATTAATCAGCACTGTTAGGCTGTCCTTGCCGGCGGGTTTTAAACCGTGCGAATTTCCGGGCCGGGTTAAAACAGCATCTCCTGCTTTTACCGGGAATGTTTTTCCATTCATACTCATTTCTCCTTCACCCTGCAGAATATAGTAGATCTCGTCTTCTTTTTGTAAATGGTAACCGATGGAAGATCCCGGGCGCAGTACACGTTTGCGAAAGACCAATTGAAGATCGGTTAGTTTCGAAAAGAAAGAATAAGCAGTTGTTAATCCGCCGCCGTTGTGCGAACCGGGTTCCTGCCTGGCAATGTCTTTTTCGCTTTCAACAATATAACCCTCGCTTGTGCCTTTGCTGAAACTAACAGTGGCAAGTGTAACAAGCACGCCGCAGAAAAAGGAAAGAAGAAGAGATGCTTTTTTCATAACCAGAAGTTGAAAATTGAGAAACATTTTTCAACACAAATAACTGAAGAATACCTGATGGGCGAACATTTTTTGTTTTTCAATTTACGTTTGACTGCCCTGATGTTTGATATTGAGATATTGGAATAATGCGCTAAGAGAGAGAATAACTGAATAGCCAATTTCCGTGTCTGAATTTCATATAGAAAACAAAGCTGTAAAGTTTAATGTGTAAAGAGTCCAGGGTTCTGACGGCATGACCGTAGCGGAAACAACTTTAAACATTCAGCCATAAACATTCAACTTCACCGGCAGTTGAACAGAGGCACTGCCAATACCCCATACCAAACTGCAAATGAATTAAGGAGAAACGCAACGCTGAAAGTACATTCAAGCCATCAACATATCTACCGCATCAGCAGTTGCTCATTAAAAATCTGCGGTTCATCCATAAACAGTTTTCATGAGCTGCAATATTTCTCATCTTACCAAAAAAAAGATGGCATATAAAGGCAAGCAGATCACCAACCCGGTTAGCCGGCAGACAATTACTTTTGTTACCACAGCAAAAGAAAGTAAGGGCGACCAACTGGAAATGGTTTCAACGTGGGAACCAACTTCTTTCAAACCTTCTCCGCATTATCATCCTTACCAAGACGAGGTTTTCGAAGTGATGGACGGTGAGTTGACCCTGTTGCTCAACGGTAAAACATGGACACTTAAAAAAGGTGAATCCATCCACATTCCTGCCACTGCAGTGCATAGCATGTGGAATGCATCAAAAACAAATGTGGTAGCCCGATGGAAGGTTTTCCCCGCTTTGAATACAGAGTATCTTTTGGAAACCGGAATGGGTTTGGCTGCCGATGGCAAAACCACCAACGACGGTGTGCCTGACCTGCTACAGGTAGCCTTGCTTGCAAAAAAATTCAAAAAGGAATTCCGTTTAAAAAAGCCTCCGTTCGTTGTCCAACAGATCATCTTTGGTATGCTTGCGCCGTTGGCAAGGCTGAAAGGAAAGAAAGCAATCTATCCAAAATACATCGATTAAAAAGACGCTTTATCATTTGTTTCTTCTGGCCGAAATATGAACCGGGGTGGTATGAGTTTTATACGGTTAAAATAGTGCAATGAATGATGTGAATTAGGTTTAACTTTAAGACAAACCCTTGAAAGTGCTCCAAGCTGGTACTTTTCATACATCCCGGAAACATAATTACTTCCTCTTACCATTTGTATCAGGTGTTATTATTCTGAGTATCTGTCTGTCAGATGCCATCGCCCAGGGTTGCCCGTCAAATATTGATTTTGAGAGCGGGAACTTTAATAACTGGACGTGTTATACCGGCAACACATCAGCGGTAAATGGCGCCAATCAAATCCTTTTATCGCCTTCTAGCCCCGTTGCAGAAAGACATACCATGTATTCGTCGTCAGCCGGTGGTGTTGATCCTTACGGTGGCTTTCCGGTTACTTGTCCTAATGGAAGCGGTTACTCAATACGATTGGGAAACAATACCGGCGGAGGAGAAGGAGAAGGCATTTCTTACGAGTTTACAATCCCGGCCAACCAGGATGAATACTCTCTTATCTATCATTATGCCGTAGTGTTTCAGGACCCTGTGCATGAGATTTTTCAACAACCCAGAATGGTGGTGGAGATTACAAACGTAACCGACAATTCCCTCATCTCCTGTGCTTCGTTAACCTTTATTCCTTTTGGAAATATATTGCCCGGATTTTTTGAATCTTCCAGCTCCGGAAGCGATGGTACCCCTGTGTGGTGTAAAAACTGGTCGGCTGTTTCTGTTAACCTAGACGGGCTGGCAGGGAAAACGATCCGGCTTTTGTTCAAGACAGCCGACTGCACTTTCAGGCGGCATTTCGGATATGCATACATCGATGTGAATTCAGAATGCAGCAGTGAGTTTCTTGGTGCAACTTATTGCCGTGACGATACCGCAGTAACAGTTGTTGCGCCGTATGGATACCAAACATACACCTGGTATAACAACAACTTTACGCAGGTCATCGGCAATCAGCAAACCATTCGTTTTGATCAGCCGCCGGCAGCCGGAACAACCATTGCTGTACAGGTTGTTCCTTACGATGGTTATGGCTGTATTGATACCTTGTATGCACGACTTGTTGATACGTTAACCATCATGGCTAGGGCCGGGCCGGACATTCCCTACTGTGGCGATAATCCTGTTTCGCTGGGGCACATCCCCAAACCGGGACTTATCTACAGTTGGAGCCCCGGAACGGGCCTGAGCGATTCCACAAAAGCAAATCCTTTTGCCAGTCCGCCGGTTTCAACGAATTATGTACTGTCTGTTCGTAACACCGGAGGAGGATGTTTAAGCCGGGATACGGTTTTGATTTCTTCTTCTGTGCTTGATAGCGAACTGGAGTTGCTGGGCAAAGCCGTCTATTGCATTGGTACAAACGATAGCGCTGTTTTAAGTGTCAGGCCAACGCAAAAGATACAATGGTGTCTCGATGGGTTTCCGATATCGGGCGCAGAAGATGTTCGTTACAAGGTTACGCACAGCGGCCTTTATTCGGCGAAGCTTCATAACGAGTTTGGCTGCATCATGGAAACACGCAGACAACCGATCCTGATTGACAAGCCACGGCCGGGTATTCAATATCCGGTTGAATATGCAGTGATCAACATGCCATACCGTTTAGAAGCAAGATCGTTTGGTGCCGTTATGTGGTCGCCGGCAACGTTGCTTGATAATCCACGTAGCCCTGTACCAATGTTCACTGGCGCTTTTGACCAGCAGTACACCATCCGGATCGAAACGCAATCCGGCTGCGTAACGATTGATACCCTGCAGGTGAAAGCCGTAAAACAGGCAGAGATCTATGTGCCGACGGCCTTTACTCCCAACCGCGACGGAAGAAACGATGTATTGCGCCCGGTAACGATGGGTCTCAAAGAGTTCAGGTACTTTAAGGTGTACAATCGATGGGGGCAATTGCTGTTTGAGAGCAGAACCCAAAGCGTGGGATGGGATGGAAAGATCAATGGCAGCCAGCAGGCAACCGGAGTGGTAGTGTGGGTAGCGGAAGGGATTGGTTCCGATGGCCGTCAATACATACGAAAAGGAACGACAGTGCTTATGCAATAACAAAAGCCCGGATCTGCCGGGCTTTTGTTCAGAAGGAAAAACAAACATCTTTGTGGATGTACTAAAGGTGTTGCACCTCCTTAATGTGACTCTGTATACTTTTTAAAACTGTCCAGGATCGCCTGCCAGCCGCCTTGCTGCATTTCAACCGAATGCGTGTTTTCAGCTTCAAAAGCTTCTTCAATTTTTGTTGCATCTCCGTTTGCTTCAAAATCAATGTTTACTTTTCTTCCATCGTCAAGAGTGTATGCAATGCGTCTGTGTTTTTCTACCACCGTATAAACGCCCCCGAAATCAAAGCTGAAACTTCCGTCCTTAGCAGCCATCGTTGTCTTAAATTTTCCACCCGGGGTCAGGTCGTTTTCAGCATACGGTGCATGCCAGTCATCTGATGCCTGGTACCACGATGTAATGTGCTTTGTGCCGGTAAAGTAATCCCATACTTTTTCTATTGGAGCATTCACTATTGTATTTACGCTAATTGTTGTGGCATTAATAGTTTCCATTTTATTTGTTTTTGTTACAGCAAACATACAAAGGCCGTTACAAAATAAACAGGGCTGCCCGCGCCAATAAAAGGGAAAATTGCGGCGTTTTTCAAACCTTTTTCTATTGTACGTTATCACTCACCAGTTAGCCTTGCATATGAACAGGGTCTTACCATCCTCGGGGTATTTTTTGCTTCTTATTTTTTGCAAAATGATGAGGTGCTGCCTTCCGTATGTAACACTGGAGAGCCTGCAAAATATGCCGGGATAAAACCGGTTCAGAACAGACAGCAACGTATTTGTTTCTTCTCAAAGGAAAGCGTATTGCAACAAAATTCGCAAGAGCTGAAAACCGCACCTGGCCACTACAAACAAATGCGTAAGAAATACCTGATCTATCCATGATTCATGTAGGCAAGATCTTCTGCATACAAATGCTTTCTTCCAACCCGGCATACGGACCGTAATTAGAAACGGTTTGGTAGCCGTTGCTATGGTAAAGCTGTCTGGCCGCCGCAAAATGAATGCTTGTTTCCAACACGGCATATTGGTAGCCCGCTTCCATCGCCCATTGCTCCAGTTCCTTTAGCACCTGTTTGGATAACCCTTTTCCCCGGTGTGCTTTCTGTACAAACATACGTTTGATCTCCACCGTATTTTGATCAAATTCTTTGAAACAACCGCAGGCCACTGGTTCGCCGGCTTCATAAATGAGAACGGCAGTTTTTATATCCGGGACTTTGTTGTACTGGTCATAGGTAGCCTGGTCTTCCTGCAGTTCATTCCATAGCTCATGGTCAAGGCAACGTACCAGCTTTTGAAAATCTTCGTCTGCTGTAGTGGTGCGTTTTAGGTGATAGGCCGTATTCATTTTCCAAAAATAACCAACAAGCAAAAGGCCATCACATGACTATGCTTTCGATTTCAAAAAAAGAACAACAATCTTGGTCAAATCGGCAACATGCTTCCGGTTATAAAGGCCTCATTTCACAGGCCTGATAGTAGGTTAGTAGGATATCGGGTTAGTAGGGTATTGGAATCATCTGCTAAAGAGAATATCTCAATATCCTGTTACCAAAGGGTTTAGCCCCTTTATTTATATGGGCCCATTGCACTCTTTATTCAACGGCAAATGCAAGCCGATAGAACGGATGGAGTCAACTCATTACAACGATGAGTATGGCATAGTTTATTTGCTGCTTACGGTTCATTCTATCGATATGAAAAACAGAATCTTTCTTCCTGCTGCGTATCTCTGTTATCCATTCAAATCTTCCTTGTTGCTGGTATCACTTCTGTTATTTTTCAGCAGTTGCATGACGTCTAAACTGGGCTCTGCCGGCCGGAAGCAAATAGTTGGAAGAACGTATGTGATCGTTGGCGCATCCAGTGGCTTTGGCAGAGGCGTGGCGGAACAATTAGGTGCCTATCATGCAAACGTTATCATTGCTGCCAGAAGAACAGATCTGTTGCAGGAGATTGCCGGCAAAATAAAGGCAGCAGGAGGCACTGCCCTTGTGGTAACAATGGACATCAGCAAACCGGAAGACGTACAACGCTTGCTGGATACGGCCATCAGTCATTATGGTACTGTGGATGTGTGGATCAACATGGCGGGAGTTGGCGCAATTGGGCGTTTTTGGGAGATCCCGGTGGAAGACCAGGCACGCATTGTTGATGTTAATTTAAAAGGATTCATTTATGGTAGTCATGCTGCCATCAGGCAGTTTACCAAACAAGGCTATGGCACGTTGATCAACATGGGTTCTATAGAAAGCGAGAACCCCTTAGCTTACCATGCGTCGTATGCAGCCACCAAGGCTGGCATTTTAAACCTTAGCCAGGCCATCAACCATGAACTGCGGCTAAATGGTCACAAGAACATCAAAGTTGTGACTGTTGAACCCTGGGCAGTAGATACACCTTTTTGGCAACACGCGGTTAATTATAGTGGCGGTACACCGCGTATGGCCGCTATGGACGACCCGCAAAAAGTAGTGAACGCCGTCATTCGTGCCTCCTTGTGGCCAAGGCAGGAAGTACCTGTTGGCTGGAAGGCAAGGGGCACCTGGTTTTTTCATCACCTGTTCCCGCATTTCACCGAACGGCTTTCTGCAAACATTATCCATCGTTATCAGATAAAAACAGCCCCGCCTGCACCACCCACAAAAGGCACTGCTTATACACCCATGCAAAGCGGAAGAGGAGTAGACGACGGTGTGCGGCAGCGGATGGAAGAAGAAAAGAAGCTGCCTCCAAACAAGGAAGAAAAGAAACAATAATATCTGGCATAAAGAACATGCAAACGAGGAAAGTTTGCATGGCCTCCTCACTTTTAAACCGTGGACCCTTACCGGTCATTTTTTCTAAACGCTTTTGCAGGGTCTACTGTAAATCCGAGGGATAAATTCAGCGGTCTTATTCTATGGGCCGACTGATTAATGACAAGATTAAGACTTCCTTCCAGCTTTAACCAGTTGGTGGAGAAAAAAGGAAGTTGAAAGTTAAAGGAGGGCTCCATAAAAAA
>DASVSM010000106.1:0-2315 GCA_036388115.1 Flavisolibacter sp. | reverse complement strand
CGGAAACAAAACCCTTTTGGCGTGCCTGATCCGGAAGGCATACGACTTAATCATACCACACAATCGCTCACCTGGGTTAGTGAAGGTGAACGAACAGTGCGTAAAGAAGGGACTGTTCTTACTGACCCTGCTATCATCGTTTCGCAAACTAATGGTGAGTGGGTGGATTCATTTCCATTACCACCAAATTTTCGCATGTCAGCCACAAACAAAGGCCCGAGAAACAACGGAGTTTTAGAAGCACTGGCCTTTTCTGCCGATTATAAAAAGCTATTTGTCAGCTTGGAGGAGCCACTGTATGAAGATGGTCCCCGTGCAGGACTGTTCGACACAACAGGCTGGGTCCGTATTTGCCAGTACGATGCGATCACTAAAAAGCAGGAAGCACAATGGGCTTATCAAATAGACCCGGTAGTACGGGAACCCATTTCGGAAAGCCTGTTTAAAGTGAATGGAGTCACTGATATTTTAGCCATCAATTCCCATCAGTTACTGGTAACAGAACGATCGTTTTCAACAGGAAGATTAGGCAACAATATTCGGGTTTACATTGCTGAGTTTAACGGTGCTGAAGATATTTCAGGCATTCATTCGCTCGAGTCGAACCCGCCAGCAAGGCCATTGAAAAAGCAATTGCTATTGGATATGGACCATCTCGGAACACTGATCGATAACGTGGAAGGAGCAACCTTCGGACCCAGATTACGCAATGGAAAACGGAGCCTTCTGTTTATTACCGACAATAATTTTTCCTCCACCCAAAAGAACCAACTCCTTCTTTTTGAGGTCCAATAGAAAATTCAAAGCCTTTTAACCTTGGTTAACCCAGAGAGTGCTTACATTGGTGGTTCAAATTATTAAACAATGAAAAAACTCCTTTTACTGGCAACTTTTTTTGCCGCGGTTGCAACAACATCTGTATCTGCCCAGGGCGGTCCTGGCGGTGGTGGTATGACCCCTGAGCAAAGAGCAGAGCGTCAAAAGCAGACGAAAACTGACCTGGTTGCAAAAGCAAAAATCAGTGAAGCAGAAGCCGACAAAGTAATGCAGATCCAGCAGGATTCAAGGGCGTCTTTGCGTGGCCTTCGTGATTTAACACCCGAAGAGCGTCAAAAGAAAATTGACGAAATCAAAGCAGAAAACTCAAAAAAATTCAAAGCTATTCCATTAACCGACGACCAGGTAAAAGCAGTAGATGCTTATTATGATGAGCAGATGAAAAGAATGCTGAACCGCGGTAACGGTGGTAATGGCGCCGGAAACGGAAATTAATAAACCATCTCTTCCTATTTTTGAAACCCCGTTCACAAGTACGGGGTTTTGTTTTATGGCAGAAGACTTAGTAATCGTTAATGGAACCAGGGAAGAGCAATACGAAGCACTGCTTCCGCAAATAAAAGGCTTGGTGGAAGGTGAAACAGACTTGGTTGCTAATCTGGCAAACATAGCCGCTGCCTTAAAGGAACAATTCGGATGGCTTTGGGTAGGATTTTACCTGGTTAAAGATGATGAATTAGTGCTGGGGCCATTTCAGGGTCCTGTAGCTTGTACCCGCATAAAAATGGGGAGAGGTGTTTGCGGAACCAGTTGGGCAAAAAGGGAAACACTGGTAGTGCCGGACGTAGAAAAGTTTCCGGGACATATTGCGTGCAGCAGCCTTTCAAAGTCAGAGATAGTGTTGCCTTTAATGAAAGGGGAGGAAGTTGTTGGTGTGCTGGATGTGGACAGCGCAGACCTCAATACATTTACCGAACAGGACGAGCACTATCTTCAAAAGATTATCGACATGATCCCTCTGAACTGATACGTAAATCTGTTTCAAAGACTATTCTAAACCAGGATAATTTTAGGAGAAAACTTGTTTCCCTGTCGGCATTCTTCTTTGTTTATAAATTGTTGCAAATACAAACACAGCATCTACAGCAAAAGGCCGGTAAAAGACGTAATAATTTAGTGGAAAGTATTGGCCGAAAGCACAAATTATGATATGGTTCAGCCTGCCTCTGCAGACTAAATCAAATTACATTTTAAAGCTACCTTTTTGGGTAGCTTTTCTTTTTTGGTAAAAGCGGCACAGTATTTCGGAACAAACCAATTATGGACCCAAGAAACAAAAACCTGGAAGAAGGATCACAGCAAGGTCGTCATGAGCATGCTTTGCCGCAGGAGATCACTGACGAACAAAGAGGATTAAATGAATCGGCTCATATCGCAGCAGAGAACGATATGGAAAACGACGCAGAACTAACCGCAAGCAGTCCAAACGATGATCTGGATGAAGGTGAAACTGCAAGACTGGGTGAAGATGTTTCTGG
>DASVSM010000105.1:0-1545 GCA_036388115.1 Flavisolibacter sp. | reverse complement strand
ATTCGGGTCGTACCCTGAAGCGAAGGAATGTCGCGGGTTTTATCGTAATGCATGATGATGGATTCGTCCGCATTTTTAACGGATGGAATCGCCGGATTACTTTGAAAACCTATTTCTTTCAACGATGGAACCGGCAAGGGACTTTGTTGATAGAATTGCCGACTAAGCTTTTGGGTTTCATAAACAGAAAAGCTCTCTTCTTTCAAACTAGCTTTCCATCGTTTGGCATAGGGAGTGTATACCATGTAGCCGGTACCATTCTCCTTTACCACTTCTTCCTTTTCAAAAATGACGGTGTCTTTGAAGGTTTGAAATGAAATGGAGTTTGACTGTAGTAATTGTTCAATTGTTTTATCGCGACTTGTTGCGTAGGGCTCATAGTCATGGTTAGTAAAAACTGCATGAATGCTATATTCTGAAATTAATTGTGTGAAAACTTCCAGCGGTTTTCCATAACGAACATCAAGTGTGCTGCCAAGTTTAATCAATTGTGCCTGTAAATGCTGCAAGGCCATGTAAATAAAGCTTACACGTTTGTCATCGCTGTCTTCCAATTGGCGTAGAATTTCACTATCGAAGATAAAAACAGGCACCACAGGCAAACCTGAAGAAAGCGCATGAAACAAGCCAGCATTATCATCGAGGCGAAGATCCCTTCGGAACCAGAAAAGAACCACCTTTTGCAGCATGTTCTATCAACAAGAAGGCGGGAAAATTGTTGCCGAAACATTTTTGAAAATTTCTTTTGTCAGTTCGCAAGTGTAAGTTTTGTCCTTATACAGTCTTACCCACCTGATCACCTGAATAGCATTCGTTAAAAACACTTCATCGGCCTGCCATAATAATTCCTCCGGAATTTCGTCTTCCTGTAACCGGAGTCCGAGTTTTTTTATTTCGCCTATCACGGTCCGCCTCATTACGCCGTTTATGCATCCCTGGTGTAGTGCGGGAGTAAATAGCACGCCTCTTATTACCAAAAACACGTTTGCTTTTGATGTATCACATAGACAGTTATGCGTATTTAAAACAATCGCATCGTTGCAGTTATTATCCTGTGCATACTTCTGCGCCAGCACATAGGATAAAAAGTTAGCCGATTTAATATTGGCAAAGGCATCGGTAGATTTTCTGGCGTTGGCATAGAGGCAAATATGTAAGCCATCGCTTTGCCAATCGTTTAGCGTTGAATCAAATGGAACTGCTTCCACAACATAACCTGCTTCATTCGATTCGTTACGATATACCGCCAGCCGGATGCGGGCACTCTCCTCACAATTATTTTTTTTACATAAGTCACCGATCTGTTTACGCAGGTTTTCCCTTGTAAAAGAGGCTGCCGTTTCAATTTGTAACAACTGAAGACTGCTAAACAGGCGTTCAAAATGCAGATCTTCCAACAGCAACTTTTCTTTGTAAAACTTCATTGTTTCAAACAATCCATCACCATACCGAAAGCTTCTGTTTAATGCCGTGAATATTGGTTGATCGGCAGGGAAAAACTCACCATTGAAGAAAATATCCATAAGTCAAAAATGAAATAAAAAA
>DASVSM010000104.1:0-6933 GCA_036388115.1 Flavisolibacter sp. | reverse complement strand
AGTACGTGACCAATATCAACTTCTCCCGCGATTTTGCCCAAAGCATTGGCCTGCGTTCCTTCAACCTGGCAACCGGCGCCGAATTGCGGTTTGATAATTACCAGATCATTGCAGGCGAAGAAGCCTCTTACCGCAACTATGCACCAACCAGTGGAAGGGTGGGCGGTGCACAGGTGTTTCCCGGTTTTCAGCCGGCAAATGCGGTCAATGAAACACGGACCATAACAGGTGTTTACGCAGACCTGGAAACAGACCTCAGTGAACGCTTTCTGGCTAATGCGGCCGCCCGTTTTGAAAACTACAGTGACTTTGGCTCCAATCTCGCCGGAAAGCTTGCTGTTCGTTTTAAGGCAACAGATGTGATAAGTATCCGTGGTTCCATCAGCAATGGTTTTCGTGCGCCAAGTATGCACCAGCGTTATTTCAGTGCGGTATCAACGGTGTTCATTTCAAATGGAACAACGCTGGTTCCTGTACAAAACGGAACATTTAATAATGCCAGCGATGTGGCCAGGGCTTTTGGCATTCCCTCACTAAAGGCAGAAAAAAGCGTGAATTACAGTGTTGGTGTTACATCGCGTTTTAAAGGGTTTAACCTGACGGTGGATGGGTACAGGGTTACTATAAAAGACCGCATTGTGCTAACAGGAGCTTTTACAAGAACAAGCCCGGTGGTAGCAGGGTTGCTCCAGAATTATCCTGATGTAGGTTCGGTTGCTTTGTTCACCAATGCCATCGATACCCGCACTACGGGTTTGGACATTGTGCTGTCCCGGAGTGCACGTCTTGGCAAGGGATCATTGAACGGATCATTTGCAGCAAACATTAATAAAACAGAAGTCACCCAAAGCCGTCCCTTACCGGACCAGTTAAAAGGCGATCCAAACCTGGCCGAAGGTGTGTTGTTTGACCGGGAGCAAAGAAGGAGGATTGAAAAAGGACAGCCCCGTAACAAGATCACGTTAGGTCTTACCTATACAGAAGGCCCGTTTACGGTAAATGGCCGAGTAACCCGTTTTGGTGAAGTAGAATCAGCCGACAGGCTGAACCCGGCGCTGGATGAAAAATTTGATGCCCGCATGGTTACCGACGCAAGCATTGGATACAAGATTGGAAACTTTGCAACCATCACTATTGGCGCTAACAACATTGGCAATGTTTATCCTGAAAGGCTGGAACAGTATGGCAATACAAGTTTGGGGCGTTTCATTTATAGCCGCAGTGCCACCCAGTTTGGTTTCAATGGCGGTTATTATTACACTTCCTTATCGTTTGATATCAGCAACCTGAAGAAATAAAATGTAATGATGATCTTAAAAAGGCGGTTCTTTCAGGACCGCCTTTTATTTGCCTGACCCATCGTCCGGACATCGCCTTTTACTGGTTCTGTGATATTATTTTAAGAAAAGCAGTAGGCTATGCAATTGACAACTTGTGCCAACTGCTTTCTGGTAGCTTCTCTTTGCCGCACCCAATAACGTAAAACAGTATTATCGCCTTTTCGAACTTATTTACTTCTTACAGGTTATGTATAACAGCAGGTTCGTCATTCATCTACCGGAAACTTTTTTGTCCGTATCATGGTATGATATTTCCTGCCATTAGATTTGCAGAACACTTCAAAATCATATCACCCATGTCGAAATCAGTTTTCTTTTCAAGCCTCCTCCTCGGTTGTTGCTTTGCGGCCTGCAGCACCAACACGCCTAATAACAACAATAGCACTGCAAGTGCCGATACCACCGGGCAGGGACAACCCGTTGAAACAAAAAGACCGAATACGGATTACCAGCCTGCTTTTGCCGGGCAAACAAGGATCGCCGGTGTAACTACCACTACACCTTACCAGGGAGTTGCCATCAACACCACATTAAAACGTCCGTGGGGAATTGCAGCGCTGCCCGATGGCCGCTTTCTGATCACAGAAAAGGGTGGAACCATGCGTATTGTAACCAGCACAGGAACTGCCGGTGCATCCATTACCGGCATCCCACCAGTGAGTGCTTCCGGACAGGGAGGATTACTAGGGTTAACTGTAGACCCTGACTTTGCCGCCAACCGGATGGTGTACTGGGCTTTTTCTGAAAGCGTGGAAGGCGGCAGCCACACATCGCTTGCCAAAGGGAAATTGTCAGCGGATGACCAGCGCATGGAAAATGTTTCTGTCATCTACCGCGCCACGCCGGCTTACCGTAATGGCATGCACTTCGGCGGCAGGGTAGCCATTGATAAAAATGGAAATGTTTTCCTGAGCACCGGCGAACGCTCCGATCTGGCCACAAGGCCACAGGCGCAGGACCTGAAATCGGGTTATGGAAAAGTAATCCGCGTTACCAGGGACGGGCAGCCAGTGCAGGGCAACCCATTCATCGGCCGCAACGATGCAAGGCCTGAAATTTATTCGTACGGCCATCGGAATGCACAAGGTTTGGCTTTTCATCCGGAAACCGGCGATCTGTGGGAGAATGAATTTGGCCCCCGCGGCGGCGATGAATTAAACAGGGTGCAGGCTGGCAAAAACTATGGCTGGCCTATCATCAGTTACGGACTGGAATACAGCGGTGAAAAAATTCCGGGTGGCATTACACAAAAAGAAGGACTGGAACAACCTGTTTATTATTGGGACCCCGTGCTTTCGCCAAGCGGCATGACTTTCTATAGCGGCAATGCCATTCCCGAATGGAAGAATAATTTATTCATTGCCGGTTTGAACAGCAACCATATTGCACGGCTCGTCATTCAGAACAACAAAGTAGTGGGAGAGGAGCGTTTGCTGGCGGGAGAAGGACAACGCTTCCGCGATGTAACACAAGGGAAAGATGGTGCTTTGTATGCGGTTACCGATGAAGGACGTCTGTATCGGATTGCAAAGAAGTAATGAAGAAAAGCCCCAACAAAAATGCTCAATTCCGCTGATCGTAATTGAGCATTTTTGTTTGCAGGCCTTGCCCGGCTTCCAAAACATAATGACGGATGCATTTCAAACCAATAAGTAGCGGTTGTGCGCAGGCAGTTGTGAAATGTAAGCATCCACCTTTTTAAAATCGTTTCAACAACACTTTGCCGTTAACGATCGTCATGACACTGCGTGTTTGTGGCAGTTGATCAAAGGGAATGGAAAAGATGTCTTGCGAAAGAACGGCTATATCTGCTACCATGCCGGGCGTCAGTGTTCCTTTTTCTTTATCGGCAAATTCAGCATACGCACCCGTCCGGGTGTAAGCAATAACCGCCTGCTCTCTTGTCAGGTTTTCCGCTTTATTCACCTGCCTGCTGCAGACCATTGCAATATTGACAAAAGGGTTGATTAATCCATCCGGTCCCATGGCAACAGGAATGCCCATTTGTACCCATGACTGAAGTGGATTGTTTGCTCCGTATTGCGGTGTATGCACAACAATGATCCCCAGGTCTTTTACATCTTTAGTCAAGGCGTTGGTGATGCCATTCCCATGCTCAATGCGAACCCTTTTGGTTTGCCATATCGCTGGTGCTGCCATTGTCTTCATTAGCTGAAGCACTACCTTGGTTGCGCTATCGCCGGTGATATGCAACAATAATTGCCGGTTGGTGGTAAGTGCTTCTTTCAGCAGTTGACGAATAGTGTCAACCGGAAAATCCAGTCTTCCAAAATAGTTGGGTGTACCGGGATAAGGCTTTGTTTTCAACGCCGTTCGCTCAAGCGACGTTCCGTCGATCATATACTTAATGCCCGAAACAGCGGTCAATGGGGTGAGTTGAGAAGTCAGCTTCTCCCATTGATCCATCTGCCGGCCTTTCTCATTGGTAGCAGGCATCGCAATGATGCGTGTCCTGACCGGTAAGGCAGCATTTTTAAAAACCACTTTTGCGGCATTTGCCTGCAAGGTGCTGCTCATGTTTTGTACGGAAGTAATGCCATACTGCAATTGCTCCTGTGCATGGGACCGCAGTCTGTTGATCAGTGCAGTTGAATCGGCCAGGGTAACAGCCTGCCAAAACGGAAATTGTGCATACTCATAGAAAGCGCCACTCAGGACGTTGCTACCTGGCATCCGTTCATACCATCCGCCTACGGGGTCAGAAGCGGTATCGTTCAGGCCAATTGTTTTCAAAGCCTCGCTGTTTGCAATCATACCGTGTCCCCACATTACCAAGAGGGCAACAGGATTGTGCGGAGCAATACTGTCCAACAGCTTTCTACGAACGCTAGTGTCGCCAAACACAGAAAGGCCAATGGTACCATAGAGCCATTGATTAGGACGAGATTTTTTTACCAGTCTGTTTAGCGAATCTATCACTTGCTGCCGGGTAGGTCCTGGAACAGAAAACTCCGTGATAAAACCGTGCTTTGTTGGTACCAACCAGCCAAGATGGTCATGAGCGTCGTTAAAGCCGGGAACAACAGTCCGGTCTTGCAGGTTTATATGTTTTGTTGCCCTGGAGGCAAATTTTTGCATGGCCTCATTTTTTCCAACGGCAATAATTTTATTGCCTTTAATGGCAAGGGCTTCTACGTACAACTGCATCGTATCGGCGGTAAAGATTTTTCCGTTCGTCAGAATGATATCTGCGTTTTGCGCCAATAGCGCAAATGGCATCAGTAGGCAAAGAAGTAAGGTATACTGTATGGCAAAGGTATTTCGCATTATTTCTATGGCATTGAAGAAGGTGAGGTTAGGTACAGCGTAGAACATTTTTCTGCGGCAAGGAATTCTATGTTTCATTTGCTTTATTGTTGTTCTACTGCTGATTAAACGTTCATAAAACTACACTTATACACAGACACATAGAAATGGAAGGCCACGGAGTTCGTAACTTTTAGAAAAGTAATTGTTATGACGAAACGAACTTTTGTTTGCGGCCTTGATGTGCATAAAGATAGCACCTACGCCGCCCTTTACAATGGCAAGGACCGAAGCGGGGTGCAGGTATTTGGCACCTTCACCTCTCAGGTAAAAGAACTTATTCATTGGCTCCATCAGCACAGCGTCAAACGCATTGCATTGGAAAGCACAGGCATCTACTGGGTTCCGGTCTGGAATCTGCTGGAGGCGGCAGGCTTTGAACTTACCTTGGTCAACCCCCAAGGTGATTAAACAGGCCGGATTAAAAGATGTAGCAATACATCGAAAGCACACAGACCTAAACAACTAAGCCCCAGGGCTGAAAAGTTTGCAGGGAAAAATCGTAAAACAAACGCTCCATCGTGTGCAACAAAATCCGATTGCCTAATTTATAGGGGAAAGATATATAGCTGATTTGAAATTCTAAAGCTGGTAACATGCACGTCAGCCACCATTGCATAAATACCATGTTACAAGCCGTTTTTCTTCCTTTTACACCTCACTAGTTGTCAGTATTCCCCTTTGCAACAACTTCGTATGCTGTTGGCTTTCGGTCTTCAATTGTTCGATGGTCGATGTAAACGAAATGGTCATACACATCCTTTTCTCCTGTTAAAACCACCTTGCCGCTCTCCAGCCAATCAATGGCTTTTTTTATTTCATATTCCAGACCAGGATAAAAGCTGTTTATCAATCGTTGTTGTTGCTCTGATGTCAGTCCGTCCCAACTGTCTGCGTACAAGGAAGGAACCTCAACTGACAAGCCATAGCCCAAACCTAAATTGTCCAAGAAACCATAGCCCTTGTAGTAAAGGTCATAAAAGGTCATAAGTATGAACGGCAAGTCATTGTCTCTCTTTGCAATGCTATATAAAGAAGCCGAAGCAACCGCCATTTCTCATACTCATCTTTTTCAATATGTTTTTCTAAGCCCTTGAACAAACCATACTTTGCTGCCGTCTCTTTAAAACCGTAAGAGATTAGCTCTAAGTAATCTTCTGGTGATAACATGCTTTCAAGTTGCTTATCTCCGTACAACCATTGCTCAAAGTCCAACACGCTTTTGTCACCTGAAAGTGTCTCAAAAAATATTTCTTTTATGTGGGATGGAAGGTTCATTTATAATAGCAGGTAACGGAAAAGGCTTTAAGCAGTATGGGCATTTGAAAGACTTCAGGTTCAATTAACCACAAAAGCAAAATAGCGGATTTATAGTTGAATGCTTAACCTCCAGCCACAATTTTATAAACACACTTTTGCCTGCATGTACTTCTATCTTTCGGTCATGTAATTCTGAAATTCTTCAAAGTCCACACTTGACATTTCTGACCGTGGTGGATATGAATGTCCCATTAGTCCTAAGTACAACGGGATCGGTTTAACTGCAGGTTTCCCTTTGGCTTCAACTTTCAACTCAGTTAACTTTAGTTTCTGTCTTTCAACATAAATACTAAAGTCTGACCAACCATACTCATAGGTTGAACGACACTTTTTACAAATCCACTTTTCATTTTTGCATTCGTCCGACAACTCACTCTTTTCAACTTCGAAATATTTCGCCGATAAGTCAATTAATAAATCAGTGTCATAGCATTTATAAGAGTCGCCTGTTTTAGTGCAATCAATGCCAATTATTTGTTGAAATCGTGGATAACAACATTGACAAAAGTGATAATTATGATTTTCAAGGCTAAAAGTGAGCAAATCTTTTGCCTTCTCAAACTTGACTTTAAACTCTTTGTTTCTCTGCTCAATCTCACTGTCGCTTAGATACCGTTTTGGTTCTGTTTTTTCAGATGAGGTCTTTTTAAATATTTTGTCAAACAGTCCCATAAGGCGTCCTTTCAGTATTGCAGGCAACGTTGAAGCGCTTTGTGAAGGTGGGATATTTGGAAATCTGTCGCTTCACGTATGCACTATTGTTGATTTATGTTTTATAGGAAAATTTATTGCTTCAGTCCCACTTTTACAAAGCGCCTGTTATGTGCTAGCCGCCTTTTAGCCGCCTTTTTGTCGTCTCCATTTTAGCAAAACGTTCAATATGACTTGTATTTTTGCTTCTTTAATTTCATTGAATCCTTCATTGGGAAAAGTTTTTACATTGTAC
>DASVSM010000103.1:0-5372 GCA_036388115.1 Flavisolibacter sp. | reverse complement strand
CCGCCTTTTTTCTGGTCATCTTTTAATTTGATATTGACTGTCTTTCCCTGTTGCCCGTTGGACTGACCCGTCAGTTGCTGCTGTTCGGATTTGGTATCGAAAATCTGCACCTTATCCACAGCCTTTGCACCAATATTGCGTGTAGCCATTGTAGGATCATCACCAAAAAACTCCTCACCGTCAACCAATACCTTATCCACTCTTTGGCCCTGTGCCACAATCTCCCCTTTGCTGTTGACCTGGAAGCCGGGAAGTTTTTTCAGCAGCTCTTCTACCGTTGCGCCTTCCCGCACCTTAAAACTGTCGGCTACAAATTCAGTAGTATCGCCTTTAATGCGAATAGCACCGGCACTCTTGATGATCACCGCCTGCAGCAGCTGCGATCGCTGTGTAAGCGCAATGGTGCCAACATCAGTAGCCTCGGACTTTACTTCGATGTCATCGGTAAAGTCGGCAAACTTTGGGTAAGTAATCAACAGGCGATAGCTACCAGGTAATACCTGTGCAAATTGAAAGCTCCCATCTTTTTCCGTGCGGACAAACTTATATAACGACGAATCTTTCTTTTGGATCAATGCTACAACTGCATTAGGCAAAGATTTTCTATCCGCCGTATCTTTTACAACTCCTTTCAATGATGATGTTTGTGCAGAGAGGATTTGCGAACAGAGCAGCAGCAGGCTCACAATCAGAATTCTCATGTGTTGGTAATTGGTTCAACAATTTAAGTAGCAATAACTAATCGACTTGTTAACTTTACTTAAACGGTAAAATTTTCTTTATATGACGCAGAAAGATGATGGTTCATTCAACAAAACAGGCGCACAGGAACCAATGACAGAGAGAAAGGAAATGCCGGTTTTGGAACGGTACGAGGACAAGAATTTTGTAGATACCACCCACGCGGTCTGGAACTATTCCATCTTGTACGATGACGATATTCAGACCTTTCAAAACGGAACGCATTATTCGCTTTACAATAAATTCGGCTCCAAACGACTTAGCGTTTTGGACAGGGATGGCTATTATTTCTGTGTATGGGCCCCTAATGCCACACAGGTTTCCGTGATTGGTAATTTCAATAACTGGGATGCCGAAACCCATCAGTTGCAGCCCAGGTGGGATAAGAGCGGCGTGTGGGAAGGTTTTATCCCGGGCATTGCAAAAGGCGAATTGTACAAATATCATATTACGGGTTTCAAAGGTAGGATTACAGTAAAGGGAGATCCGTTTGCCAATTACTGGGAGAAGCGTCCGGCCACTTCTACCATAACCTGGAACCTGCACTACCAATGGAAGGACCAGGAGTGGATGCGCAAGCGAAAAAAAAACAATGCACTGGATGCGCCCTGGAGTGTTTATGAGTTGCACCTGGCAAGCTGGATGCGACCCGATCCGGCGGATGAAGAAACATATAACAGCTACGATTACATAACAGAGCGCCTCGTGCCTTACCTAAAGGAAATGGGTTTTACCCATGTCGAGTTAATGCCAGTAATGGAGCATCCTTTCGACGGAAGCTGGGGCTACCAGTGCACCGGTTATTTTGCGCCTACTTCACGCTTTGGTGAACCGGAAGGACTGATGCGGATGATTGATGAATTACATCAGAATGATATCGGTGTGATTCTCGATTGGGTGCCATCGCATTTTCCGTATGATGCGCATGGACTGTTCATGTTTGATGGCACTCATACCTATGAGTATGCTGATATGCGCAAGGGCTTTCATCCCGACTGGAATTCTTACATCTTCAATTACAAGCGCGGAGAAGTAAAGTCATTTTTGATCAGTAGTGCCCGCTTTTGGTTTGATCTGTTTCATATCGACGGCATAAGGGTAGATGCGGTGTCATCTATCTTGCAGTTGGATTATTCCCGCGAAGAAGGCGAGTGGGAGCCCAATGAATTTGGTGGAAACGGAAACCTGGAAGCCATTGCCTTTATAAAAGATTTGAACGAAACCATCTTCCGTGATTTTCCCGATACGCAAACCATTGCTGAAGAAGCTACGGACTGGCCGGGCATTTCCAAACCAACCTTTATGGGCGGACTGGGTTTTGGCATGAAATGGATGATGGGGTGGATGCATGATACGCTGGATTATTTCAAGGTTGATCCGTTCTTCCGCCCGGCATACCAGAACAAGTTTACGTTTAGCCTGATGTATTATTACGATGAGAATTTTATGATGCCGTTGAGCCACGATGAAGTGGTGCATGGAAAGAGCCCTATGCTGTACAAAATGCCGGGAGACGAATGGCAGAAGTTTGCCAACCTCCGGGCCCTCTATACTTATATGTGGACACATCCGGGGGCGAGATTGCTGTTCATGGGAAATGAATTTGCGCAAACATCGGAGTGGAATTATAAATCGGAGATACAGTGGCATTTACTGCAATTTGATCCACATAAAAAGATGCAGGAATGCGTAAAGGCATTGAATCATTTGCTGAGAGGAGAAGAAGCTCTTTACATTAACCAGTTTAACACGAACGGTTTTGAATGGGTTGATGTAAACCACCGGGATGATTGCGTGGTGGTGTATCGCCGGAAAGGAAAAGAGAAAGACGATGATTTACTAGTGATCTTAAACCTGAACCCGGTTCCGAAAGAGAATTGGGAGGTATCCGTTGACCGAGAGTACAAACAGGAAATCTTTAATTCTGATGATGTGAGGTTTTGGGGCACAGGTAATTATAAGAACGAAACAATTGCGTGTAAGCTGACAGATAACGAGAATAAAAAATACAGGCTGACGTTGAAGTTGCCGCCATTGGCCGGAATTGTACTGAAGTGAAAAGGGCCTCTCCCTTATATTCCCTCTCCCGGGGAGAGGGAAGCAGCACCGCAGGCACTGGCTTACTCAGTGTTTTCTTACACGTTTCAATCTGTCAATAATTTATAACGCTTCTCTTCTTTTTACTTTAAGTGTTCAATTTGCCTGCTATTATAATACCTCTTGCGTTGTCATCCCGGAACTAGATTCATTTCCATTTTCCTTCTCCTCTGGAGAAGGTGGCAAAGCCGGATGAGGCCAGGGGACCTTTGAACTGCACTTTGAAGTATAGCTGTAAATAGTAACGTTGATTGCCTCTTTTCTTACAGCAGAAAGCAAAGATGCTTCCTGCGTCAGCATGACAAGCAAAACTCATTACTGTAAGGTATAGGCTAACTGCTGATAGCTGAAAGCTGACGGCTCATAGCTCATGGCTGTTCTGCACGTAATTGCTTCACTTCGGTTTCGCTCAGGCAGCGATGCTAAGTATTTCTACTGAGCGTGTAACTTTCTGCCGACTTTATACCAAAGTTTTCAATCCTTCGTTTTATTTTGGCAGAATCAAACCATTGAAGAATATCCTATGTACAAATCCCTATTGACACTAACCTTTGCCGCTTTTGCCGCAACTTCCTTTGCACAAACAGACAGCTCATCATTTTATCTTCAGAAAGGCCTCGAAGAAAAAACAAAAGGCCGCCGCATGGAAGTGATAAAGCACTTGGAGAAAGCCTACAGCTATAACAAAAGCAACCAGCAGGTTGTATCGGAGTTAGGCAACGCCTACCTCGAAGTCAAATTCTATCCAAAAGCAAAAGAAAAATTTGTACAGGCTGAAAGTCTTGGCGATAAATCAGCCGCTACCTACCGGCAACTGACGGAGCTTAGCTTTAACATGCGCCAGTGGGATGATGCCGTTAAATATGCACATCTCCTGAAAAAAACGGATGCTGCTGCCAAAACCAATTATTACATTGGCCGTGCTTATTACGAGCAGGAAGACCTGGGAAAAGGAATTCAGTTCCTGGAGCTTGCCGCAAAAGAAGACCCGGCGGATGCGAACATTCCATACACACTGGCAAATGCATATACCAACATGCAGAATTTCCGGCTTGCCATTCCGCACTTTCAAAAGGCCATCAGCCTGCAGCCGGCCAACAGCCGCTGGATCTACGAAATGGCACTGGTTTATTACGGTATGAACGACAATGCCAATGCATTAAAATACATGCTGGAAGCAGGAGAGAAAGGCTACCGTAAAGACAATGAATACACACAAAACCTGGCCACTGCCTATATGAATGCCGGCCGGTTCAACGAAGGTTTGGAGGTAATGAAACAGGTGCTGGAGAAACGCCCGACGGATGTAGGTTTGATAGACATGATAGCCGAAGCTTGTTACAATGCCGGACGGTACGAAGATGCCATCAATTACTACAATAAAATATTGGCCATAGACGAAAAGAAAGCAGAAGCCCTTTACATGATGGGAATGGCCTACCAGAAAAAAGGCCAGGTGGACAATGGCCGTAAGCTTTGCGATAAAGCCATTGCCATGGACCCCAGCCTGAGCAGCTTAAAAACAGAAAAGAAAATGCCGGGAGGGTTCTAAGCCTTCCTGAATCCTTCCAGTAGCAGGCCATCTTTTCACAGCTCTTACTTTTAACGTATACGTTAAAGGCTCAATCATTCATTTGATTGAGTCTTTTTCTTTTTGGACCAGAGGCTATTGCATCTATTGAGCGTCTGTTGCGTCGCACAGCGTGTACGCTTTGTCATTCTATTGAGCAGGCGTCTTCTAATGCAGTCCGTATTTCTTCATCCTCTTTCTGCGTAAACCCACCCCAACGTTTTACAGTAAAGCCATTCATTAACTCGCCCTTCCAGGAAGGGGATAGCCGTTTACAGGATAATCATCTACAGCCTACGATCACATCCCCTCCCTGGAGGGGGGCCTAAGAGATGGTTGTAGTGTAAGACTTTGGGGTGGGTTTAAGGCAACTCCCTTAGCATGCTTTTCTATCATCTTATTAGTTTATAATCATTCGGTGTTCTCTGGAACACAACGAACAAAACGAACTTTCCTTTGCTCCTTTTCTTCTTTGCCCCTTTGCGTGAAACCCACTAACAATAAAAGAGAACCGAAAAGAAAAGACACCCCTTTAACCCGCCTTTTGTGCATAGACAGTTCCCTCTGGAGGTTGAGGGCCATTTAGGGTGGCCGCCTATCTTTGCCTCATGCGCGGATTGCTAACGATCGGGCTTCTTGTTATTTCCAACATTTTTATGACCATTGCCTGGTACGGTCACCTGAAATTTGAGCAATGGGGATGGATGAAAAAGGCGGGCCTGTTCACTATTGTTTTGGTAAGCTGGGGACTGGCTTTTTTTGAATACTGCTTCCAGGTGCCGGCCAATAAAACCGGTTTCCAGGGAAACGGCGGACCGTTCTCGCTTTTCCAGTTAAAGGTGATACAGGAAGTAATTACGCTGGTGATATTTGTTGTATTCGCCCGTATATTTTTCAGCGGCGAGAACTTGACCTATAACCACGCTATTGCGGCTGTGTTGCTTGTGGGGGCAGTGTATTTTGC
>DASVSM010000102.1:0-3250 GCA_036388115.1 Flavisolibacter sp. | reverse complement strand
TAAAAAGTTTTTCAAGGCCTTGCAATGGGTAACACTGGTGATTGCACTGTCCCTTGCGGCAGCTAATTTTTATGCAGCTTTGCATCCGGGGGTACAAAAAAATGTGGTGTTGAGTAATTCGGTTCCGCGTTTTGTTTTAGGCCTTTTATTAAACGGGATAAACCCGATGCAGATTCCCTTCTGGTTTGGCTGGAGCACTGTTTTGTTTGCAAAGAACATCATTCAGCCGCGATGGAAACATTATCATCTTTTCTCTGTTGGTGCTTCTCTGGGCATGGCCGCCGCCACCTTGCTTTTTATTTTTGGCGGGCGACTGATCGCCGATAAGATCAGCAACAACCAGGATATTGTTTACTTTATCATTGGCGGCATCTTTGTCATTACCGCCCTTATTCAGCTTTGGAAAATGGTAAAGAAAAAAGATGTTGAACATCAATTGGAGCATCCGGAGGTAATCACCGCGCCTTTTGAAACAACTGTTGAAGAACTAAACCAGGAACCGCCTGCGCATAAAAAAAACAGCCAGGTTTGAACTGGCTGTTTCCAATAGAGATAATTGCTTACGACTTCGGTAAGACAACCGTATCGACGACATGAATAACACCGTTGCTTTGGTTCACATCGGCGATGGTGACTTTTGCCATCCCGCCTTTTTCGTCCTTCAGCCAGATACCACCGTCTTTTGCCATCAACCAGATTTTTCCTCCCTGAACCGTTGTTAATTCAGTTGTGCCATTACCTTTTTTAATCAGTTTGGATAGTTCGGTTGCATTGAGTTTACCCGGAACAACGTGGTACGTCAGCACCGCTGTCAGTGTTGCTTTGTTTTCCGGTTTCAACAACGTTTCAACCGTGCCGGCAGGCAATTTTTCAAAGGCTGCATTAGTTGGTGCAAACACGGTAAAGGGTCCTTTGCTTTGTAATGTTTCTACCAAACCTGCTGCTGTAACAGCAGCCACAAGCGTCGTATGTTCTTTTGAATTAACAGCGTTTTCCACGATGTTTTTTGAGGGGTACATCGGAGCACCGCCAACAATCACTGTTTTCTCGTTGGCCATTTTTGCATCTTGTGCAGAAGCATTTAATACAAGTGCTGAAAATAGAATAGCTGCAAATGTGATCTTTTTCATGTTGAATGATTTTAGGTTAATGTGGTTTTGAATTTTGTTTGATGGAATAGTTACGGCAGCTTTTTGGCTTTGGATTTGAAACTGCACCAAATATTTTTTTTGACGATTTGTAACTACTGGCAATGAACAAATCGTCCTCTAGGAATGTTATTGACTGCTTATCTTTAAAACCTCTTTTAATACAACCACCATGGCTTATTGGCTCGTTAAATCAGAACCATTCAAATACAGTTGGGACCAGTTTGTAATCGATAAACAAACCTTTTGGGATGGCGTTCGTAATTATGCCGCACGTAATAATTTAAGGGCAATGAAGAAAGGAGACGAAGTATTTTTTTACCACAGTAATGAAGGCCTCGAGATCGTGGGAATTGCAAAAGTATCGAAAGAAGCTTACCAGGATCCGACCACGGATGAAGAGGCATGGGTGGTTGTTGACCTGAAGCCGGTGCGGAAACTGAAAAAACCGGTAAGCCTGCAACAAATAAAAGGAGAGGAGCGGTTAAAAAATATGGACCTGATTCGGTTGGGGCGTCTATCAGTTCAAACGGTGAAGGATGATGAATGGAAAATGATTATGCTAATGGCTGGAGAGAAATAGGGTTGTCGGCCACCTTATTTACCGCGGGGTAATTGCCAACCCAAATTGAAATTTGTTATTTAAAATAAAAAGGCGGTCCAGTCATGGACCGACTTTTTGTTCTGCTTTGTTTGGTCAATATTTACCGGCCTGCAATCTTCCTGCTATTGCCGTTTCCAGATCATCCGGAATAGTTCCTGCATCATCGTCAATTGCGGCAAGCCGCCCTAAACTCGAATCCCAAGTAAAGATGTGCTCATCACCTTCATTGTAGCTAACCTTGAACCTGGTTTCTGTGTTAAATGCAAATGGTTCTGCTTTTACAAAATACGGCACACCGTTCAGTAGTAATTCAAATGAATGTCCCTGCATACACGTTCGTTTCTGAATCACTAACAAAAAGGCTTCCAAACTTTAGCAGGCTTTACTGTTCTTCCCTGTGGACAGCATCAATAGAAAAGGCGGGCAGGCAAATGCTCCAGTAGTCGCATTCCTCATCAAACGGGTTTGAATAGCGGACTCTTGTACCTGCTTTTATCAAGATGCTTTGACCAGTTTCAAGGATGATCTGCTCGCCATCTGCTTCAATCATTTTCTTGCCACGACTGAGCAAGGTATATTCATCAAATGCCGGTGTTTGATACGGTTCGCTCCATCCGGGCGGCGCATTCATGTGTGCAATGCTGATGTGCTTTTCTCCCGTAGAGGCAAGTCCTGTATGTTCTTCAATCAATTTGCCATCAGTTGTAGGAACGATGAATGGATTGATTTGTAATTGATAAGGCATAACACAGTTTTATTCTGTAAAAAAGAATGGAAAAGAAGCAAAAAGCTTACCCTGCAATTAAATTTGAAAATGAAGAAAAAGAAACTGGTTGTTTTGACAGGTGCCGGCATCAGTGCAGAAAGCGGGTTAAAAACTTTCCGGGACAGTGACGGCTTATGGGAAGGTTACGACATTAATGAAGTGGCCACCGCTACTGCCTGGAAACGCAATCCTGCGCTGGTGCAGGAGTTTTATAACATGCGTAGGAAAAACGTAAAAGAAGCCCGACCCAATGCTGCACATGATGCGCTGGCAGAGTTGGAAAATGATTTCGATGTGCACATCGTTACCCAGAACATTGATGATCTGCATGAAAGAGCCGGCTCAACCAACATTCTGCATTTGCACGGCGAAATTTTCAAAATGCGCAGCGAAAAAAATGAAACGTTGACCTACCCGGTTTATGATGACATTAAAATGGGAGACAAGGCGGAAGATGGTACGCAACTTCGTCCACATATCGTTTGGTTTGAAGAGCCGGTACCGATGATGGAACCCGCTGCCCGGCTGGTGCTGGATGCAGATGTTTTTCTAATTGTCGGCACGTCGCTGGTGGTATATCCTGCAGCCGGACTGGTGAACTATGCACCACCTTTTTTGCCGAAGTTTATTGTTGATAAAAAGGTTCCTTACGTCACCGGAATACGCAACCTTACTGTTATTGAAAAGCCAGCGACAGAAGGGATGAGAGAAGTAATCACTTTGTTGAAAAAG
>DASVSM010000101.1:0-2580 GCA_036388115.1 Flavisolibacter sp. | reverse complement strand
ATACCTGCAAAGGATTCCGGCTATGAATCCGCAACTCATTGTTGGCGATCTCCAGAACGGTCTGCGGATGAAAAAAATAAAACAGCGGGAAGCCAACCTTGTCTTCTTTGGCAGGGAGATTATGTGCTGCATTTTGCAGTTCGTACGACAGATGCCCGAATGCCCATCTTTTCTCCTTCAAAAATTCATCTGCAAGACGAATATCATCACCGGTAATAAAGTCCTGAACGCCGGCAGCCACCAGGCATTCCATTTGGTGCGGCGCAATGGTATATTGCTGGTTATCCAAATAGCAAAAAATGCCGAACGGCCGGAGCCAGCTCAGCATTTTTTTCTTGAACTCTGAAATATCAGCTATGTGAAAGGTTCCGTATTCCAGTGTTCGTATCAAATGGGATTAATAATCGTCTTCTTCGTCAAAGCCACCGCTGGCACTATCGTTAAACAGGTCCATGTCACTGAAGTCTTCTTCCTCTGCCGGCTTAAAGTCTTCTTCTTCCTCTTCGTCCTTGCCCTTACCCTTTCTTGATTTTGGCAAGTCAAATTCTTCAAAGTCGGGGTCCCAGGCATCATCATCTTCTTCAGCACCTGCCGCATCATCATCGTCATCCTCATCATCTTCTGCTTTTCCTTTTCCGCCTTTTTTGGGAGCAATATCCTCGTCATCTAAATCGTCGTCATCCTCTTCCTTTTTTGGCTTTGCCGAACGGCCTTTTGCCTGCGCCAATAACGTATCGATCAAGGTTGTTCCGGAGGATATTTCCTCTGCTAAAATTTCTGCCATAACTAGTTTAACAATTGTCGCTGTAAAATTTATCTATGGAAACCATACCGCCAAATTTTGGCAACTTTTTTTTCTCCCTAAATTTTTATGATCTGATCACGGCCCGGACCATTGGAGATGTACTTTACTTCCACACCCAACGTAGCGTTGATGAATTGGATGTACTCTCTCATTTCCACAGGCAAGGCTGCAGCATCTTTGATCCCTGTGGAATCCACGTTCCAACCCTTGAAAGATTGCAGGTTTGGCTTGATGGGCGCATGTGTCATCTGGAACGGTATCTCTTTTGTTTCCTTCTCTCCTATTGTATAGGAAGTGCACATCTGCAGCTCTTCAAACGCATCCAGCACATCCGCCTTTGTCATCACAATTTGCGTGCAGCCGTTGAGCATGCAGGCATACTGAAGCGCCACCAGGTCCATCCAGCCACAGCGCCGTGGCCTGCCTGTGGTTGCACCAAATTCGTTTCCTACCTTCCGAAGCTTCTCCCCTGTTTCATCTTCCAGTTCGGTTGGGAAAGGCCCACCGCCTACTCTTGTACAATAGGCTTTGCTTACGCCAATCACTTCTTTAATTTTTTGCGGCGCTACACCTAACCCGTTACATACGCCGGCAGAAATAGTATTGCTGGATGTTACGAAGGGGAACGTTCCAAAATCAATATCCAACATACTTCCCTGGGCGCCTTCCGCTAGTACCTTTTTCCCTTCGCCGATCTTGTTATTGATGAAATACTCACCATTGACAATATTCAGTGATTTCAGGAATTCAATGGCTTCAAAAAACTCTTCTTCCCATGCCGTAATATCTTCACTGAAATTGTAATTATCCAGCAGCTTCTGATGTTTCAGTCGCAGTTTAATGTATTGCGTGGTAAAGCTTTTGTGCAATAAGTCACCTACACGCAAACCATTGCGGCCTGTCTTGTCCATGTAGGCCGGACCGATACCTTTTAGCGTAGAACCAATTTTACCTTCGCCTTTTGACTGCTCGGCGGCTTTATCCAAAGCTCTGTGTGTAGGAAGAATAACATGCGTACGTTCAGCGATAAAAAGATTTTTCTTCAAGTCAATTCCGAAAGCGGCAACTGTATCTGCTTCCCTGCGCAAGGTAACCGGATCAAGCACCACACCATTTCCAATCAGGTTCACTGTTTTTTCGTGAAAAACACCGGAGGGAATCTGGTGCAGGACAATTTTTTTATCGCCTACATATAAGGTGTGTCCTGCATTGGGTCCGCCCTGAAAGCGGGCAATGATATCGTACTGTGAAGCAAAATAATCAACGATCTTTCCTTTGCCTTCATCGCCCCATTGCAATCCTAAAATAACATCAACCATAATTTTTTATTAGCGGGGCAAAAGTAGGGAGAAATGAACAGAGGAACAGATGGAGAAAGAGAATGAACAATAAGCAATGGGCAATGGGTAGGGTTAAGCTGAATAAAGGAGAAAGATGACAGGTCGTTTATGCAATGGCGGAACCGCATTTTTCCATTGTTGCACTGTTCTAGTTTGGATGAATTCGCTTTCGCCTGTCAGGTCCGCAGCCACACAGATTTGTGTTTGCGGAAGACAGGTCTTAAGTAAAGTTTCCAGTAATTGATTATTGCGGTAAGGCGTTTCAATAAATATTTGTGTGCAGTCTTTTTCTTTCGATTCAGCCTCAAGGCTTTTGATGGCCTTTGCCCGGTTTGCAATGTCAATTGGCAGGTAGCCAACAAACTGAAACTGCTGCCCGTTCATCCCGCTCGCCATCAGGGCAAGAAGAATAGAATTGGGACCAACCAAAGGTTT
>DASVSM010000100.1:0-1808 GCA_036388115.1 Flavisolibacter sp. | reverse complement strand
GGCCAAAAGTGAAGAATGGTTATGCCCGGTTCTTTGCCACCGATGCAGAGAAGGATGTGGTGAACCTGATACATGCCACCCGCAACCATCCTTCCATTGTTATGTGGAGCTCGGGCAACGAAGTTCCCGACCAGCATGGTGCAGAAGGTGTGAAACGGGCGAAGTGGTTGCAGGGGCTTTTTCACCGCGAAGATCCAACACGACCTGTAACCGTGGGCATGGACCAGGTGAAAGCCGTGATGCAATCCGGCTTTGGCGCGGTCATGGACATACCGGGATTAAACTATCGTACACATCTGTACGAAGAAGCCTACAAAACATTTCCGCAAGGATTTTTATTAGGCTCCGAAACCGCATCTACCGTCAGCTCACGCGGCGTTTATAAATTCCCCGTGGCAAAAGCAGTTGAAAAACAATATCCCGACCATCAGTGCTCTTCTTACGACCTGGAATATTGCAGTTGGTCCAATCTGCCGGAAGACGATTTTGTGTTGCAGGATGACAAGCCCTGGGTAATTGGTGAATTTGTGTGGACAGGTTTTGACTACTTGGGCGAACCAACTCCTTACGACAACAAATGGCCTTCACGCAGTTCTTATTTCGGCGCGGTTGATTTGGCAGGAATACCAAAAGACAGATTCTATTTATACCGCAGCCGATGGAATACAAAGGATGAAACCCTTCACACCCTCCCGCATTGGAATTGGGAAGGAAGAGAAGGGCAGACTACGCCGGTATTTGTTTACACGAATTACGACAGTGCAGAACTTTTCATCAACGGCAGAAGCATGGGTGTGCAGAAAAAACAAAAAGACAGCGTCCTTCAAAAACGCTACCGCTTAATGTGGATGGACATAAAGTACGAGCCGGGAACAATGAAAGTAGTGGCTTTTGGCAAAGACGGAAAGCCAGCAGCCGAAAAAACAATCGTTACAGCAGGCAAACCTTACAAGCTCCTATTGGAACCTGACAGAACAACCATTGCTGCCGATGGCGAAGACCTTTCTTTTGTAACGGTGTCGGTCGTTGACAGGGACGGCAACCTTTGTCCGACGGCGGCAGCGCAGTTAAGTTTTTCGGTGAAAGGTGCCGGAACCTATCGTGCTGCGTGCAACGGAGATGCTACTTCGCTGGAACTCTTTCACCTGCCTACCATGAAAACCTTTGGCGGGAAACTGGTAGTGCTGGTGCAATCAACCGGCCAGGCAGGCGATATCGAATTAATGGTTAGCGGGCAGGGTTTACAAACAGGCAACATCGCCTTAAAGGCAAAGAAGTAACACATCATTTCCCATTGGATAAATCATTTAAAAATGAGAAGGCTAAATCGTTCAAGTTTTTCCCGCTTTGCTTCATCCTACTTTTCTCCGGATGCAGCGTCTTTCAGTCAGGCAATAAAAAGAAAGAATTTTCCAGAGGAGCCGACATTGGCTGGTTACAACAAATGGAAGCAACCGGCTACAAGTTTTACAACAATAGCGGCAAGCAGGAAGATTGTTTCAAGATATTGAAGGACCACGGCATCAACACGGTCCGCCTCCGAACCTGGGTGAACCCTTCTGCCAACAGGGCCAGTTGCCATAACAGCAAAGCCGAAACAGTGGCCATGGCGGTAAGAGCGCAAAAATGGGGCATGCGGATCATGATCAATTTCCATTACAGCGACAGTTGGGCCGATCCAGGAAAGCAAAAAAAGCCGGCTGCCTGGGAAGGGCACCCTTTCCCGCAACTATTGAACGATGTGTATGATTATACCTATGATGTTATGAACGATTTGAAAAAAGCCGGTGTAGAACCGGAATGGGTAC
>DASVSM010000099.1:0-1898 GCA_036388115.1 Flavisolibacter sp. | reverse complement strand
GGAAGATTTTTAATAGGAGAGGTGAGAAGCACCTGGCCCCTTGCAGGAACAATATCCAACTCCTGCAAGAGGTCTTTTGTAAATGCATTTGTGCAAAGCAAAAGCTGCGCGGTTGAAAGATTGAACGGCAGACTGGTTTTTAGTTCAACCCCGTTCTCCATGTTTTCAATGGAATGGATCTCCACGGCATTCAACACGTTCACACCCATTCCTTGTACTTTATGCAATAAAGCTTCTACTAACTTTCCGGAATGTTGATAGCCTTCAAGATTATTCCTGACAAGGTGTTTTGTTTTGCCGAAGCCAAAGTCTGCGATTTGTTCATCGGCCAGACGGTACGTTTTTTTCGTGCCGGTTATCGGTTTCAACAGCGAGTTCAGGTAGTCTATGTTTTCTTTCAATTTTTCAGAAGTAACAATGCCTTCTTCGTACAATTCATAGCCGCCGCATAAGTCAAAGTCAATCTCTTTTTTGCCAAAGTATTTTTGAATTCTTTCCAGGCCTTTAAAACGCATCTCCACCAGTTGCAGCATTTGATCGGTGCCCATCGTTTGCGCATCCCAAACCAGTTCGCTCAGGCTTCCAAAACAGGCAAAACCCGCATTTCGTGTGCTGGCGCCAATAGGAGTAATACCCCTGTCAACAACAGTTACTTTTAGCTTTGGGTGTTTCTTTTTTAAATAAAACGCTGACCAAAGTCCAACAAAGCCGCTTCCTACAATAATCACATCCTGATGCGCAAAAAATGTTTCCTTCTCCCAGATCGAAATATCAATAGCCATAGGCAAAACTAATTTAACTGTGCCTTAAGTTTGGGATAGTTATTTTCACTTTAAACTAATTCTATGAAAAAAGTTTTCGTACTCTCCCTGTTCGCTTTTGGATTTACTTCACTTCAGGCACAGGGCTTAAAAGGTCTGATTAAAAAAGTCAGTAAAGATTCCTCCGTTAGCAAGGTTATTTCGCAGGCTCCTTCTTCGTCAAAAGGGTTAAGCAACCAGGATATTATCAGTGGCTTGAAAGAAGCATTGACTGTGGGTACTAACAACGGCACCAATAAACTTTCAATGGTAGATGGTTTTTTTAAAGATGCGGCACTTAAAATTTTAATGCCTGCCGAAGCACAGAAAGTAGAAAAAAAATTAAGAGATATCGGGATGGGGAAACAGGTTGACAATGCCATTCTTTCCATGAACCGGGCTGCCGAAGATGCTGCAAAATCAGCCGCACCCATTTTCATTAATGCGATTAAAGGAATTACCATCCAGGACGGACTGGGTATTTTAAAAGGTGGTGATTTTGCTGCAACGAATTACCTGAAAGAGAAAACGGTGGCGCAGTTAACAGAAGCCTTTCGGCCAATCATTGAGCAATCGTTACAGAAAGTAAATGCAACAAAATACTGGAACACTTTATTCTCTACTTACAATACATTCAGTAAAGAAAAAGTAAACACCGACCTGTCGGCATATGTAACCGAAAAGGCCACTGCCGGAATCTTCCATCAGGTTAGCCTGGAAGAGCAAAAGATCCGGAAAGATCCGTTTGCCAGAACCACGGACATTCTGAAGAAAGTATTCAGCAATCAATAATTTTCAGAAGACGGCTGGCATTTCCATTGGCTTTGCTATCAGAAGGCGAAGCCAATGGCAACGCCTGTCCTTAAGCCAGGAAGAGTACCGGTAAAATTTGCATCCACGCGTCGCTTTTCTGGGTCTGCCATCACCTCAAACCTGTTTTTTATAAAGGGAAATTTGTTGAGAAAATCCCGCATGTCCCTTTCGGCGTCAAAAGCCTGTATGGGTGTCCAGGCGCCTTTGTTTGTTGTTTCCAAAGCACTGAAAGAATTGACGGAGGCATTGATTTCCGGGCCGAACAAAAAAAGGTCGATCACCCAC
>DASVSM010000098.1:0-2606 GCA_036388115.1 Flavisolibacter sp. | reverse complement strand
GGCGGGCCAGAATGATAAGATCAGCCCCCTCGTTTTGAAGGATACTTTCTGCTTCAGCAGCGGAGGTAATTAAACCAACAGCGCCGGTCATCATACCAGCTTCTTTTCTTATTCTTTCGGCAAAATCGGCCTGGTACATCGGACGCAAAGGAATTTTCGCATGGATGTTGCCACCGCTGGAACAATCAATAAGATGAACACCGGCGGTTTTCAATTCTTTTGCAAGTTCCACCGAATCATCAATCGTCCAGCCGCCTTCCACCCAATCGGTAGCAGAAATGCGAACGAGGAGAGGAAAGTCGTTTGGAACAAGCTCTTTTACCGCGGCAACAATCTCTAATGTCAACCGGATCCTGTTTTGAAACGGGCCGCCATATTCATCGTTTCGCTGATTGCTTAATGGCGAATAGAATTCATGTAACAGATAACCGTGGGCTGCATGTATTTCAATCAGGTCGAAGCCGGCATCTAAAGCTCTTACTGTTGCTTTCTTAAAATCATCAATCACTTTCCGGATGCCTTCCCTGGTCAATTCCTCCGGAGCTGGCATTCCTTCCCTGAAAGGAATGGCGCTTGGTCCGACGGTTTGCCAGGCACCTTCATTTTCTGCCAATGCATGCCCGCCTTTCCAGGGCGCATGATGACTGGCTTTTCTTCCCGCATGTGCTAATTGCACACCAGTAATGGCTCCCTGTGTTTTTATAAACGTATTGATACGCTGCAAAAAAGGAAGGTGTTCGTCTTTCCATATTCCTAAATCATCCGGTGTAATTCTTCCCTCGGGAGAAACGGCAGTGGCTTCAAAGATGATGAGGCCTGCACCGCCAACAGCACGGCTTCCCAAATGAACAAGATGCCAGTCGTTGGCAAAGCCATCCTCGCTGCTATACTGGCACATGGGCGATACAGCCATTCTGTTCCTGAGCGTAACACTTCCTATCTGTAGCGGTTCAAATAATTTTGCCATAGCTTCTGTGCTTGCAAACTTCCCTCCAATCAATAGCTGATCTTGTCGTTCTTCGCCTTCCATTCTTCAAACACTTTGATGGCTTCGTTCCTGCCAAGGGAAATGATCGGAATTTTCCTTTCTTCAAGGCCGGCACTCATCTCTTCATAGATAACCGAATCATCAAAGCCGGCAGCGGCAGCATCTAGCCGGTTATTGGCAAAATAAATGGCCTTTGGCCTGGCCCAATAAATGGCACCCAGGCACATGGGGCATGGTTCGCAGCTTGTGTAAACTTCGCAATCATTCAACTGAAATGTGTTTAGGTTCCCGCAGGCATCACGGATGGCCACTACCTCCGCATGTGCGGTAGGGTCATTGGTAGAAGTGACTTTATTATTACCCCTTCCAACAATCTCATCACCTTTTACAATCACGCAGCCAAATGGTCCGCCTTCTGCGTTATCAATTCCTTTTTTAGAAAGCGCAATGGCCTCCTGCATAAATTTTTCTTCACGGGTCATTTGGCAAAGGTGAAGTAAAAGGTTCAGGAAAGTCCCGGCTGTAATAGATTTTATGCTGTCATGTAAACCTGCTGCACCAAGCAACCGGATATGATGTATCTATCACCTTTCTGTTCAGCTCGTTGGCCCATGCGGAGCAACGGAATATTTGTGAGTTAGGTATGACTACATCATGCGTGTATAGAAGACGAAGCAGAAATTCCTGGTTGTCTGCTGGCATGTAATTTTGAAGCGATGTACTGATGGCCTGACGTTGAGCAGACCATTAATGATTTATTGGATGATAGAAATAAAAACACATGATTGTAACGCTTACGCTGAATCCCGCCATTGATAAAAGTACCGAAATTGAACGCCTGGTGCCGGAGAAAAAAATGCGCTGCGCCGAACTGCTGGTGCATGCAGGTGGTGGCGGTATTAATGTAAGCAAAGCCATTCAGGAACTGGGTGGCGAAAGCATTGCCGTATTTCCTTACGGCGGTTTGAACGGGCAATTGCTGCTGGAGCTTGTGAAAGGCGAATCGGTAACAGCGTCTGCCATTGAAGTAGCGGCTAACACAAGAGAAAACTTTGTAGCGACAGAAACATCTACCAACAAGCAGTTTCGTTTTGTGATGCCTGGTGACGGCTTAACGGGTGAGGAAATCAACCGAATTAAGAATACCATCCGGGAAATGAAGGATGTTTCTTTCCTCATTTGCAGCGGCAGTTTGCCACCCGGTGTGCCGGATGATTTTTTGGCGGAGATCGCGGACATCGCGAAGCAAAGAGGGATCAAACTAATTGTAGATACATCGGGCACACCCCTGAAAGCAGCCTTGCAAAAAGGCGTTTTCCTGGCAAAGCCAAATCTTACCGAGTTGTGTGCCTTAGCCGGTAAAGAATACCTTGATGTTTCGGAAATTGACGAGGTTGCAAAAGAAGTAATTGGCCGTGGCAGTTGCGAAGTACTGGTGGTTTCCATGGGACCAACCGGCGCCATGCTGGTGACCAAAGATGACGTAAAAGAATTTCGTGCACCGGCGGCAAAAAAACAAACAACCGTTGGCGCCGGCGACAGCATGGTGGCAGGGATCGTATGGATGCTGGAGCAGGGAAAAAGTTTGCACGAGGCAGTGCAGTTTGGTATTGCCTGT
>DASVSM010000097.1:0-3176 GCA_036388115.1 Flavisolibacter sp. | reverse complement strand
AGGCGTCTGTTGCGTCGCACAGCGTGTACGTTCGGAACAGCTATGAGCCGTCAGCTTTCAGCCTGTAGCTACTGTAATGATTCTTGCTTGTCGTACTGATGCAGGATGCACCTTTACTTTCTGCTTTGAGAGAAGAAAGCCATCATTCAAACCTCTTACAACTGTACTTCAAACTACAATGCAAAGGTCCCCGTGCCTCGGGATGACAACGCATGAAACTGGATGATAGCAGGCAAGTTGAAGGCTTGAACATTTAAAGTAAAAAAGAAAAACTTTATGAATGGCAGATAGATTGAAGCGGAAGAATGATTGCACAAGCCAGTCACCGTGCGGTGGCGCTTCCCTCTCCTGATGGAGAGGGTTAGGGTGAGGTCGGCTGCTCCGTTTCAAATCTTTCCACCGAATGTATCCCGTTAAGCGACTTAAGCCGGTTGACCAATTCATCCAGTTCCTCTTTGTCGTGCACAAACAGTTTAATACTTCCTTCAAATAACCCTTCCGTAGATTCAATGGTGATGGCGGAAATATTAATGCGCAGATCGCCGCTGATGATTGTCGTTATTTTGTTCACGACGCCTACATCATCCATACCGATGATACGCAAACCTGTGAGGAAGGAAATCTCTTTGTTCTTTGCCCATTTTGTTTTTACAATACGATGCCCGTAGTTGGCCATTAGCTTAGACGCATTGGGACAGGTAGTACGGTGAATGGTCAGGCCCTTTCCGGTAGTCACAAAACCAAACACATCATCACCCGGGATAGGCTTACAACAATTTGCGAGGTGGTAAACAATCCGGTCGCTGCTTTCGCCAAAGATGATCAGCTCCGTGTCTTTTTTTGTAATAGCAGGATGATATTCGGGCTTTGGATCAAGTACCCTTACAGGCTTTGGCGCTTCCAGTTTATCACCAAGGACTTTGAACTCTTTTAGCTCTTTTAGATCAATTGTTTTTACTGCAATTCCATAATAAAGTTCCAGGGGCGACGCCAGTTTATAGAAGCCTACGACCTCATCTACATTGTGCGGGTTCACTGATACGCCCAATCCTTCCAGCTTACGCTGCAGTGTATATTTCCCTTCTTCTGCTACGGCCTTCTTCTCTTCTTTTAAAGAGTCCTTGATTTTTGTTCTGGCCTTTGCCGTAACAACAAAATTCAGCCAGTCTTCCGAGGGCTTTTGTTTGTTGGATGTGATGATCTCCACCTGGTCGCCGCTGCGCAATTTATGGGAGATAGGAACCAGTTTGTGATTCACTTTGGCGCCAATACATTTTGAGCCCACTTCGCTGTGAACGGCAAACGCAAAATCCAGTGCAGTTGCACTAATGGGAAGCATCTTTACATCGCCCTTTGGTGTATAGATATAAATCTCTTCGGCTAAAAAACTACGCTTAAAATCCTGCAGGAAGTCAACAGAATCCACATCCTGGTTGCCGATGACTTCACGGATCTGGTTAAACCATTTATCAAAGCGGCTTTCATCCTGCGCCCCTTCTTTGTATTTGTAATGTGCAGCCAGCCCTTTCTCGGCAATCTCATTCATCCGCTTGGTACGGATCTGAACTTCCACCCATTTTCCCATCGGCCCCATCACGGTTGTATGCAATGCTTCATAACCGTTGCTCTTGGGATTGCTCAGCCAGTCGCGCAAACGTTCCGGCGACGGCGTGTATTCGTCCGTGATCATGGAATACACTTTCCAGCAATCTTCTTTTTCTTTTTCTGGCGGAGAACTTAAAATCACACGAATGGCAAAGAGATCATATACTTCTTCAAAGCTGACCCCCTTTTTCTTCATCTTGTTCCAGATGGAATGGATGCTTTTCGGACGACCATAAATTTCAAATTCAAACTCTCCCTTCTCAAGGTTATCTTTTAACGGCCGGATGAATTCATTAATAAACTTTGTGCGTTCCCGTTTTGTTTCGGCAAGTTTCTGCGCAATTTCTTTATAGGTCTGCGGCTCCAGGTACTTCATAGCCAGGTCTTCCATCTCTGTCTTAATGCTGTACAGTCCCATGCGGTGTGCAAGCGGAGCATACACATAAATGGTTTCGGAAGAGATCTTGAGCTGCTTTTCCTGCTTCATGCTGTCCATCGTTCGCATGTTGTGCAGGCGGTCGGCAAGCTTAATCAGGATAACCCGCGGATCGTCGGTAAGCGTCAGTAATATTTTACGGAAATTCTCTGCCTGCTGGGAGGCATTGACGTCAACAACGTTTGAGATTTTTGTGAGCCCATCAACGATTTTGGAAATTTCGCTGCCGAACTCACGCTGCACATCGTCTAAGGAGACATCCGTGTCTTCAACCGTGTCATGCAACAGGGAGCAAATGGTAGACCGAACACCAAGGCCGATTTCTTCAACACATATACGGGCCACGGCCAAAGGATGCAGGATGTAAGGTTCGCCGCTCTTGCGGCGCATGGTCTTGTGCGCATCGGCCGCCATCTCAAAAGCCTGGCGAATCATTCGCCTGTCGCCGGGCTTGATGCGTGATTTTAAGGAACGTAACAGGGCGCGGTATTCCCGCAGAATCAGCTTTTTTTCCTGCTCCTCATTTAAACTATATTTCGGTAACTGCGCAAGGGTTTCCATAGACTACGAATATACCAAATAACGACCAACCTTTGAATAGCGACATACGACTATAACGGTTTCTTGAGAGGAGAAAACAACCTTGGTTTGTACCTGCTGTTAGCCATTTGCTGTTAGTACGGTATAGCCGAACTTTGCTTTTTGGAAAAGCTTTTTTATTTTAACACCGCATTCGTCAACGATTGTTCCGCAACCAATTCTAACGGGTATGAAAACAGAAACTTTCTTTCATTTCAGCGATCTTTCCATTCAACTGATGGAAGCCGGTAAAAAGAATCCAAAAGAAAAGATGGATAGGATATTTAGAAGCGACATCAAAAATCATCACTTTGCGTTGATCGAGAATAAAAGCATTCATGATCCAACCAACTGGGACCCCACCTGGTTTACTGCTTACGAGTGATCAGATCATGTGTTTGGCCTCTTCGGTAGATATCGCTCTGTCTGCATTGTGGTCATCGGCAACGGCATCGGTTTCCTCTTTGTGCATAAAGCGCTTTTGAAACACAAGCAGTGTAATAACACCTATTGAAATAGAGGCATCAGCAATATTAAAAATAGGAGAGAAAAATTC
>DASVSM010000096.1:0-3135 GCA_036388115.1 Flavisolibacter sp. | reverse complement strand
CAGGTCCTCCTGTTGAAAATAGATTTTGCCACTGAAAGGCTTGAATGGAAGCCTGGTTACCCATAGAACCATAACCTGCCCTCAACTTGAGATCGGACAACCAGTCCATCCCAGCCATAAAGGATTCGCCCTTGACTCTCCAGGCAATCGAACCAGACGGGAATACACCATACTCGTTACCGGGTGCAAATTTGGAAACGCCGTCTCTTCTCACTGTACCTGTTATGTAATATTTATCGGCATACTTATAGTTTAAACGGCCAAATTGTGAAGCCAGAGCGTTGGTAACCTGGCTGCCGGTAGCAGTCAGGTTTTGTACTTGACCTATATCTCTCAGGGCATTATTGATTTGCCTGTTACCTTGAGCAGTTATATAACGGTACGTATTTTTTTGTGCCGATATCCCTGCCACTACGTCAATGCTGTGTTCACCGAACGACTTGGTATAGCTCAGCGTATTCTCCCATAACCATTCAAAATTGTTGTTTGCTGCTTGACTATATAAAGCATCCTGATTAGCGCCGCCTAATTGGTACTGTTCATCCCAGCGACGATCTTCAGGTTGAAAATAATAACCAGAATAGTCACTTATATTGACTCCAAAATTTGTTTTGAGTCTAAGCCCCGCAATGACGGTAGCCTCCAAAGAGCTGTTTGCCAGTAAGAAATTATTAAGGTTTAAATAGTCTCGTGATTGAATATCGTAAAGTGGATTGCCCCAGCTTTTGGTATAAATATTTATAGGGTTATAAAATCCATAATTACCGTTGGCATCCTTGATTTGATTTGTTAATTTATTACCAGTTATCGTTGGAATCAGTTCGGTTAGTTGCTGCAACCCACCTGTGCCAAAAGGCGTATTTTGATCTGCCCTGGCATATTTGGCGTTTGTTGAGGATTTTAGCCATTTACTAATTGTATAGTCTATATTCAATCCAAGATTATAACGCTTAAAATAAGACTCCTGAACAATGCCCTTATGGCTATTATACCCGAGCGAAAATGCGGTTTGGATTTTTTCATTACCCCCCCGAACAGCCAAATTATAGTTCTGTTTCAGACCTGTCCGGTAAAGTGCATCCTGCCAATCCACCGTTGTTAAAGAGGATGGAGTATTCCATTCTGGCAGAGGAGTAAAACTTGCCTGGGTTGGATCCGAAGTAACCTCTTTAACCACGGCTGCAAATTCCTGAGCATTCAATACATGATATTTTTTTGGCTTCGACTGGTAGGAAGTAACGACATCAAGCGAGACCTGTACGCCGTCTCTTCTTCCTCTTTTTGTGGTAATAATTACGACACCGTTGGCTGCCCTTACTCCATAAATTGATGCAGATGAAGCATCCTTTAATATATCAATCGTAGCAATATCGTTTGGATTGATGTTATTTAGCCCACCGCTAATTGGGTATCCGTCTACCACATATAGGGGCTCGTTACCATTTGCTGCAAGACTACCCACCCCCCTTATCTGAACACTGACACCTCCTCCAGGCCTGCCGTCGTTATTGGTTACCTGGACTCCCGCGGCACGCCCTTGCAAAGCTTGATCAATTGTGTTAACCGGCACTTTCTCAATTTGGGCCGCGGTAACCGAACTCACCGCACCCGTTACATCCCGACGACGCTGCGTACCATAACCTACTACTACCACTTGTTCCATCAGCGTGCTACTGCTAATCATTTGGATTGCGACAGAGGTTCTGTTATTAACGCTAACTTCAAGTGTATTGTACCCTACGGCGCTTACAACCAGGGTTGCTGTCGGTGATGCCTGAATGGAAAAGCTGCCTTTTGCATCAGTTTGCGTGAATGTAGATGTTCCCTTAACCTGGATGGTGGCACTGCCTATTGCTGTATCGCCGGATAAAACGTTACCTCGTATGACGCTTTGCGCATGAAGCAACTGTGCAGAAAAGAAAGTTAGAAGAATTAGAACAACACTTTTGATGTTGGCGTACTTGTAACGTACCAACGCCTGTAGCGTGTTTGATAGCAAGCTTTTACTCATAACCAGAAAAATTTGTGGTATAAAATCGGTGGAGAGTAAGGTAGTGTATCTGAATGCAAAGTATTACGAAAAATATAAAAATGATAAACTTCGGATAAAATTGTATCGGAAACGGACAGCATTGCGATGCACATCCCCAACTAAATTTTGAATGGCTTGCTAATGGTAGCACCGGATGAAAGTTGATATCTTTCCCAGATCACTTATTAAATCCTGAAAACAAATTGAACAGCGTACTTGCAGTAAAGGGTTAAGATTATTTAAATATGGGTAAATGGTAAGAGAATAGCAACCTTTTAAGGATGGCGCGATCGTTCGTAAAGATGTATAAAAAGTACCAACCGATTATATATATAAGTATGGAGACAAGGGAAATCATTAGCTAAAAGAATGCCGATAGAAGTTGGGGTTTTTGGCAGAAGTTGGAAAGACAGCAATAGAATAGATACCAATTAATCTTATTTATTAAACCGGGCAAAAAGATCTCTTGAAACATAAAGCGAAGTGGTTTTGTATTACCATGTTATCAAATAAACTACCAACCCTGTTTGCCACCAGAACTGTCGACAAATCTTCATTCCGTCTGTTATTATTAAATCTTTCACCAATAAACGCTTCCAATAACAAACTTTCTTTCGCAAAAAGCTTATGTATCCAATGAAATGATTGACGGAATATTCTACTGCTTCATTAAAACAATGAATTCGACGAGGAACATAAGCACCCCAAGGTAGAAAGACCAGGGCCGGCTTTCACCCCACCGGATAGGTAAGACTTTTCCATCAGCCCAGGCTTTTGCAGATGGACCCTTCATAACTCTTCCCAGTAATAGTGTGCCTAACAGGTAAAAAAGAGTTGCAAATAGATACTTGATCACACCTTTCTTTTTGGGTAATAAAAAATTAAGAGTTCAAATTGATGTACGTGTTTGCAAATAAAAAGGTTGGCCTGGTTAACCGCAACCGTTTTTTCACCCTGCGCTATACCGTTTTTTCACGGTAACTGTTGGCTCTTGCATTGGTGCCGACGCTAAACATCCAAAAACGGCTTTATATGCTCATTTTTTCACTAAGGTGTTTGTTTGTAAATATTTCCCCGGTATCTACTATCAGAACGCCTGGTTG
>DASVSM010000095.1:0-7190 GCA_036388115.1 Flavisolibacter sp. | reverse complement strand
CCCCGAAGGCACCATCGACTCAGAATTGTTCGGCCATGAAAAAGGCTCTTTTACGGGTGCGGTGGACAGTCGCAATGGATATTTTGAAACCGTTAGCGGCGGGACTATCTTCCTCGATGAAATCGGCGAAATGCCGCTGGGTACACAAGCCCGTTTATTAAGAGTTCTGGAGTCCGGTGAATTTATCCGTGTGGGTTCTTCCAAAGTACAAAAAACGGATGTCCGTGTGATCACGGCAACCAACAGGGACCTCCTCCAACAGGTGCAGCAGGGTAAGTTCAGAGAGGACCTTTATTACCGGTTGAATACAGTGCCCATCCGGGTTCCGGCGTTGCGGGACAGAAAGGAAGACATTATAATTCTGTTCAGAAAGTTTGCCGTAGACTTTGCGGAACGTTACAAAACAACACCGGTGCAGTTGGATGAAGAAGCCAGGCAGCGCCTGGTGAACTATCCCTGGCCCGGAAACGTTCGTGAGCTGAAGAACATGGCAGAACAGATCTCCGTGCTCGCCACTGAGAAGCTGGTGAATGCGAAGGAACTTGCCAGGTTTTTACCCGAAGGAAATGCCGGCAACCGGTTGCCGGTACTGGCCAGTGCCAACGGCAGCGATGGGCATGAATTTAATAATGAGCGGGAGATCCTTTACAAGCTGTTCTTCGATATGAAGCGGGATGTAACAGAATTGAAGCGACTGTTTTTTGAAGTGATGAAAAATCCGGCAGTGGCTACACAAAACCCTTCTTTCCTGGCGGATGTAAAAGAACTGCACCCGGCGGAAAACAACTCTTCCATGATTGTTTCCAACAATAGTCCATCATCACAGCCGGTGATCATGAACAACAACGACATTCATGAACACGAGGAAGTGGAAGAAAGCCTGAACATCATGGACAAGGAAAAAGAGCTTATTATAAAAGCGTTAAAGAAGCATCGGGGTAAAAGAAAAGATGCAGCTTTGGATCTCGGTATTAGTGAACGGACACTGTATCGCAAGCTGAAGGAATACGACATTGATCAATAATTCAAAAGTCAAAATTAAAAAGTAAAAATGCTGACGCTATTGTCTTGTTTCAGAAAGAATACATGGCTGTTTTCAATAGGGTTGTTTTTGGCGTTTTTATTTTTGAACGCTACGCTTTCCTCCTGCGGTGTTTATAGCTTCTCCGAGAAAGGCTCCATACCTGACAGCGTGAAAACTATTCGGTTAACAACATTTGAGAACAGGGCGCCTTATCAAAATCCGCAGTTAACACCTAACCTTACCGACAGGCTGCGTCAAAAAATTACCAATCAAACAAAGCTCACCATCACCAATAACGAAAATGTTCATTGGGAGATAGCAGGCCGCGTAGACGATTATTCCGTAACAACGTCAGGAGTTACCTCCACCAACGGGCAGCAGCAATCATCTATCAACCGGTTAACCGTAAGGGTTCATATTACCATCAACAAGAGGATCGATAACAAGGTGGAGGAGTTCGATGTCAGCCGGAGCTTCGACTTCAGTGCGCGGCAATCTTTGCAGCAGGCAGAAGCAACCTTGCTCGATGAAATGATCCGCAACTTGACTGATGAAATTTTCAACAAACTTTTTTCCGATTGGTAATGTAACTTGCCATTTATGAGCAACAGAATTCATGCATTGGCTCAGCAGATCACCGGCAAGGCAGGTTTGGAAGAATGTAGCATCGAGGAGCTGCAGCAGATTGCTCATCGTTATCCTTATTTCGCACCGGCACAATTCCTTCTTCTGCAAAAATTAAGACAAGCAGGCACAGCGGAAGAAGCCGGCGCACAGTACCAAAAGGCGGTGCTATTCTACCACGATCCCCTGTTGTTTGAACACTTTATTGCATCCAATAAATTTTATGTAGAGGAGGTCCTCGGACCCGATAAAATAGAAAGTAATTCTTTTGACCACGAGGTTGATGAGGCAGACATTTCAGATCCGGTGGAAGACTTTCCGGTTAGTGAGCAGCCCGCTGAGCAAAAAGAATTCTTAGAAGAAGATCACCGGTTCAATGAGCAGGAAGCGGATACGACAGAAAAACAGGAGAAAAACACGGTATCACAGTACGCATCTGAACCGCTCATTGCCACCGAACCAACTCCTGAACCGGTTATAGTAGAAGAACAATTAACTGAGTCGGCAATGGAAGGGCAACCAGTAGAAGCGACGGAACCTGACATTACCCCGCCCCCATCAACAGATTCTCAAAAATCCACTGAGCCTGAGAAAAGCTCTGCCTCCACCGAACTGGCATTTGAACCCTTTCACACGGTTGATTATTTTGCTTCGCAGGGGATCAGGATTTCGCTGGAAGAGGTCCCGAAAGATAAACTGGGCAAACAGTTGAAAAGTTTCACGCAATGGCTGAAGACAATGAAACGGCTGCCGGCAGCGCAGTTGGCCGACAATATGGAAAGCTCTGTTGAAAAAAAGGTGGAGTCCATGGCCAGCCATTCTGTATCGGAAAGCGATGTGGTTACGGAAGCCATGGCAGAAGTGTGGCTGAAACAGGGAAACAATGGAAAAGCTTTGGATATATACAACAAATTAAGTTTGCTTAATCCCTCTAAAAAGGCTTATTTTGCTGCCAAAATTGAAAATCTAAAGCCGTCATGACCATCCTTTTTATTATCCTGATTATTATTGCCTGTGTGGTATTGAGTTTAGTTATTCTGGTGCAAAACCCGAAAGGTGGCGGCCTGGCCGGAAACGTGGCCGGATTCAGCAACCAGTTTATGGGTGTAAAGCAAACAACCGACGTGCTGGAAAAAGGTACCTGGATTTTTGCCGGCGTGATTGCTGCGCTTTGCATCGCATCTACCTTGTTTATTTCCGGTGCCGGTGGCGTTGATCGTACACAAAACCTTGGCAACGGCGTTACCAACACGCAGCAGGGCGTGCCTTCTCCCCAGAATGGCAACCCGGCTCCCGCACAACCAAATCGGCAACCCTAATCAGTACACAACGATATTTTTTGAACCCTGTCAATGCTGACAGGGTTTTTTGTTACTTTGAAAACTATGAAAAAGGTCATTAAGATCGGGCTTGCGGTTGTTGTCGTCATCGTTGCCATAGGAGCATGGATTTTCTTTGGATCGGCCACGGGCTTCTCTCCAGATAAAGAATACTTGTACATCCGCTCCGATGCCGCTACAAAAGAGGCGGTTTTTGATTCTCTTAAAAAAAACAGGATTGTTACCAACCAAGCAGCCTTTAGCTTTTTGGCCAACCGGATGAGTTACTGGGAGAATATCAAGCCGGGAAAATATGAGATTAAAAAAGGAAGCAGCCTGGTGTCTATTGTCAGGATGCTGCGGAATGGCCGGCAGGTACCGGTTGACCTTGTCATTACCAAGCTGCGGACCAAAGAAGATTTCGCCCGTTTCACCGGTGCACGGTTCCAGTTTGACTCAGCGGAAATGCTTGCGTTCTTAAATAATCCCGATTCATTGAAACCTTATGATGCCAGTCCCGAAACAGCCTTCTGGCCTATCCTGCCAGACAAGTACCAATACTTTTGGAACAGCACGCCATCGGTGGTTTACCGCAAATTATACAATGAGTCAAAGCAGTTCTGGAACGAAGAACGAAAGAAAAAAGCACAGGCAGTAGGCCTCACGCCTGCTGAAGTTTACACCCTGGCTTCCATTATTGAAGAAGAAACAACCAACCACAAAGAAAAAGATACCATTGCCAGTGTCTATCTAAACCGCCTTAAGAAAGGAATGCCTTTGCAGGCCGATCCGACCTTAAAATTTGCCGTGCGGAACTTTGCCCTCAAACGTATTGCCGGTGACATCTTACACGTTGCTTCGCCATACAACACGTACCAAAACAGGGGGCTTCCTCCGGGGCCTATCTGTACGCCGTCAAGGGTCACCATCAATGCTGTACTGAATGCGGCCCAAACAGACTTTTTATATTTTGTTGCCAATCGCAACTTAAATGGTCACCTGTTTAGCGAAAGCTTTGAAGAACATGTGAGAAAGGCAAATGAATATCGGGGACAGGACAAAGCAAGGCGGCAACGCGACTCGCTCAAGAGGATGGGTCAGTAAAAGCAAACCAATTGCAAACAGAAAACGAAAGAATGACAGGCGGCGACAATTGAATCCAAATAATTTCTGAACTTTATAAAAAACAAAACGATGAAGAACATACTCCTGCCTTTAAGCCTGGTGGCTTTTGCACTGCTGTCATTTATGCCTGTGGCTGAATTGCCGATAGGTGCTGATATTCCAGGTTCAGACATAAAAATGAAGGACGTAAGCGGCCGGGAAGTCAGCCTGAAGGAAGCAAAAAAGAAAAACGGATTGCTGGTGATGTTTAGCTGCAACAGCTGCCCTTATGTGATCAAAAACCAGCAACGCACAAAAGACATCAGTGCCTATGCATTAAAAAATGAAATTGGCGTCGTTCTTATCAATTCAAATGAAGCGCAACGTGGGGATGACGATTCATTTGATGCAATGAAACAATACGCAAAAGAACAGGGATACAGTTGGTATTACACGGTCGATGAGAAAAGCGTGTTGGCAGATGCATTTGGCGCCAGCCGCACACCTGAAAATTTCCTGTTCAATAAGGATGGAAAACTGGTTTATCATGGAGCCACGGACGACAACCCGGAAGAAGCCAGCGTAACCAGAAAGCATCTAAAAGAAGCCATCAATGAAATGATCGGTGGAAAAGAAGTGACACAGAAGACCTCGCGGTCTGTTGGCTGTGGCATTAAAAGAGTAAAATAACTTAGAAACCCCGCCTGACAAAAGCCCTGTTCTGCAGGGCTTTTGTTATTTGTAGAAAGCTTCTTCATAATACCGCACAAAGGATGTTCCCCATGCAATCTTGGAGGTATCTATATCAAGTGGTTCAAATTCCTGCCGGACGGCCAAGGCAGGAAGATTGATTCCCAGTCCTAAAGCGGCAACACTTGTTCCCTGGATTCTTGGGTTTATTTCAAGAAGCTTGAAATTGCCGTTGGCATCTGCCTTTACCTGCAAACCAATAGGGCCTGATAAGTTTAATGAGCGGATAATTTTTTTACAGTAAGAAATAATTTGTTCGTTTTTGATGAAGGTACCCTGCACCGAAATGCCGCCGTTCATTTTTGTTCGGGAGCGTGGCAGTATCATTTTCGGGACCCCTTGTTGAACGATTGTATCAATGGTGAATTCCGCACCCGGCAAAAACTCGGAAACGAGCATCGGCGGGAATGGGCGGTTTCCTAAAATTTCTGTTAGCCTGTCCAGGCGGCAGTATAAATGATTCGGCTTTTGCTCGAAAAAAAATGTAAACTCGTCGATGTCTTCTTGCAGGATTCTTACACCCCTGCTTCCGTTTGAAACCGTTGGTTTAATGCAAACCGGGACACCCGGATAACCCAGGCGTGTTACGGCTTTCTGCAGTTGATGAAGGGAACCTACGATCTCAAATTCCGGTACGGGTATCTTATTGGATCTAAGGTGCTGGTACAACTTTCCTTTATCATTGGCAATACAGAGGCTTTGGTGATCGGAAACAATAACACGAATGCCCTGGTTGGCAAAAGCTTGTTTTGCTTCTGAAAATTTGAATAACTCCTTTGTCACGAGCGGGAAAACCGCATCGATCTTTTCTTGCTGGCAATAACGCAATACAAAAGAGATAAAATTTTCATCACCTGCATGTGGTAGCTGTATAAACGGATCATGCAAAAACCTTCCGCTGGCAACAGGGTTGCAGTCACCTGTATAAAGCGCAAATCCTTCCTTTTTTAAGGCTTTGATGATCCCTGGACCACCCGGGGCCCCGGCTCCTGTAAGAAGAATTCTTTTCAATTTCGATAATTAAATGATCCAGCGAACTACCTCAAATGCTTCCGCGTAGGCATGCCCTGCCTGCACGCCCCTCACCTTTGCCAGCGACCGGATAAAATCATGGCTGGCATACGGTTTATCTGCCTGCGACTGATACACAGAAAGTGCATCGCATTTGGCCTGCAAATGTTCGGGTTCTAAGGAAATAAAGCATGACGTGTCAAAGGAAAAATTGTTCCATGGCATCTCGTAGCTCAGGATACTGGAATATTTGAACGCCCTGAAAGCTTCATTGGTGATGGTAAAATGATCCTGGTGCACATCGTTCTTTGATGGCAGAAAGACAAGGTCGGGAGCAATACTTTTTTTGATCTTCAGAATATCATCCAGTATCTCCTGGCGACGGTAATTAAACGTTCGCACTTCATAGTCAAACAGGATAAGATTTTCTTGCTTGATGCCCAACACTTTTGTAGCGGCTCTCACTTCCTTTTCTAACACATTCGGATCAAAACCTGCCGGTACGGAGATGCGGCAAACGGAAAATGCAGCATAATAAATTTCATTGGAAGAAGCCAGCTTATGAATGGTGCCGCCACAACCAAACTCACCATCGTCAGTGTGAGGCGCTAAAATCAGGATCCGTTTGTCAGTTATCATCGCTTAAACCTACTGAATTGTTTGGTATCGCGGAAATAGAGGCAACATCACATTGGCTATTGAATAGCTGCAGCATAAACGGTCAGTTGATGTCGCACAAAAAGTGTTTAGGATGGCACGTTTTTAAAAACTTTTCTGGTCGTTCGTTTTCTCGTCCGGTTTCAGCATGCTTCTGATCTCTTTCTCTAACTTTTCTTTGCTCAGCTCTTCTTCATAAAACTTTTTGTAACCCGTCTTATTGTTAATGAAAATACTGGCAGGGATAGCTCCCGACCAGGAGCTGTCAACGGCAGGACAAAAAAGGTCAGCATTCGATTCATCGAGGAAAACAACCGGTGAGGTAAGTTTCAGCTTTTTTGTAAAAGACCGGACTTTGGCCGGGTACGCCTCTTTCAAATCAAGGCTGACCATAATTAATTTGACCCCTTGGTCTTTATACCGGTTTGCCAACGTCTGAAAGTAGGGTAATTCGGCAATGCACGGTTTACAGAACGTTGCCCAGAAATTAATGATGGTAGGCGCTTGCGAATTTCGAATCGCTGACTGCAGGTCTGCCAGTTTCCAAACGGGTATCTCCTGGGCATGGACCGCCGAAACAAGAAAAAACAAACTGCTGAACAAAAGGCCTTTAATCAGTTTTATCATACGACATTCCCCATTGATGAAACAAAGTCTGGTATTCCCCCGCCGATAGTTTTTGTTGCTCGTAATGGCCCGCA
>DASVSM010000094.1:0-2623 GCA_036388115.1 Flavisolibacter sp. | reverse complement strand
CTCAAGGCAAAGCAACCGGGCGGTATCAGCTAAAAGGGGAGGTTTATCATGGTTTTAAAGTGGAGCGGACGAAGTACAACACACATCCCCGAAATCGGGGATATTCTTTAATGCATTCCTCTTAAAAGGAGCAGCTATTGCAGAGCATCCGCTACAGCAGTTTCATATTCCTTTGCATTTATGGCCTCATTTTTACATAAGAGATTCCCGGAGCAAATTATTGATTATGCTGGGATACCAGGCCTCACACGAACAATTTACCCCCAGTGAGCTGCTGCATTACTGCAGGTTAGCAGAGCAGGCTGGCTTTACATCGATCAACTCTTCTGACCATTTTCATCCATGGAGTAAACGGCAAGGGCAAAGCGGTTATGCTTTTGCCTGGCTGGGTGCGGCCATGGCACAATCACAACTGCCTTTTGGTGTGGTATGCACACCGGGCTATAGAAATCACCCAGCCATTGTTGCACAGGCATCGGCTACGCTTGCCGAAATGTTTCCCGATCGTTTTTGGATTGCTTTGGGCAGTGGCGAAGCACTGAACGAGCGAATCACCGGGGAAAAGTTCCCGGTAAAATCAGAACGCAACGAGCGGCTGCTGGAGTGCCATCAAATCATACAGCAATTGCTGCAGGGAGAAACAGTTACCCATTTTGGAAGAGTAACCGTTGAACATGCCAAGCTTTATACATTACCCCAGGCGAAGCCCCTGGTGATTGGCGCTGCCGTAACAAAAGAAACGGCCGCATGGATGGGAAGCTGGGCTGATGGGATGATCACAGTACACCGGCCCTTTGATGAGTTGAAAGAAGTGGTGGGCGCATTTCGGGGCAACGGTGGTGCAAACAAGCCTGTGTTTCTTAAAGCGCAGTTGTCATACGCAAAAACAGAAGAAGACGCATTACAAGGCGCACATGAACAGTGGCGCACCAACATCTTTCACAGCACGGTGCTCGGCGACTTATGGCAGGTGGAGCAGTTTGACGAATTGGGCAAATTTGTTCAGCCGGAGGAGATGAAAGAAATGGTCCGTATCTCGGCAGACATACAACAACACATCGATTGGATCAAACAGGATATGGAGCTCGGTTTTGAACGCATCATTCTTCACAATGTGAATAGGGAACAGGAACTTTTTATCAACACCTTTGGCGAAAAAGTACTTCCTCAGTTTCAATAGAGGGCGATGAGTTACGATGCGGCAGATAGTTGAAACGGCCGGTATGTTATGCCATCAGGCTCCATCATTTCTGCTAAACGATCTGCCTGATTATATTTGACCCAAACTTGAATGATGAACACTACGACAAAGGAGAAGCTGGAAAAGCTAACAAAACTGACCGAAGGACCTTATAAAGCTTTTCTGTACGACTGCGACGGTACCCTGGCTGATAACATGCACTCCCACAAAGCGGCCTTTGTAAAAGTGGCTGCCCGGCACAACATCGATCTGGATGATTCTATCATTGATGAACTGGCTGGCTGGCCAACCGTTTTGGTGGCAGAGGAAATTACAAAGCGATATAATGTTACGTTTGATACCACGGATTTTGCCAAACAGAAATCATCTGTTTATGTAGAGGAGTTTATCGGACAGACCCTGCCAATTGATTTTGTGGTAGAGCACCTGAAGAACCATGTAGGTAAGGTAAAGATCGGCGTAGTTTCCGGGGGTAGCCGGAGCACGGTGACCAAAACATTGGGAGTGATAGGGGTTGATAAATACCTGGACGTACTGGTATGTGCGGGTGAAACCGAAAGAGGAAAACCTTATCCTGATCCCTTCCTAAAAGCGGCAAATGCCCTGGGAGCAGAACCCCACGAGTGCATTGTATTTGAAGACGGTGAGCCGGGAGTGGAGGCCGCTGAAAGAGCGGGCATGAAATGGGTAAGAATAGATAAAATATAAGATTCAGCTATTGATTAGAAAAGGCTTGCTTCATCGGTAAGCCTTTTTTATTTCATTGATGCCGCACAAATGCCCGGTAATATGAACATTTTTATGAGAATTATTTATCCCGTGTGTTTGTTGTTCAGGCCGTTGCGACAATCTTGTCTTCTTACCATTTACAGTAGCCAAACAGCAATTCATCCACCGTTGTTTCCATTTCGTTCACCTGGGAGTTAGTTGTTGATACAGGTGATTGTAGCTTACAGGAAACCTTTACCATGAGACTTAATCTTGCACTGAACGGAATACTTATTGCCTCTGCAAAACTTGATCCTTCACGTTGTAAAGACCAATATTATCTGCTGGCCATGCGACGTCTGCTGTTGCAAAAAAACGGTGATATCATTGCCCTGATACCAGCGAAGCCGGTATACTATATCGAAGTACCTTCCGCATCTGCTACTTCTTTGTTCAGCGAGGAGGAGTGGGCGGTGCTGCTCGGCCAACGTGAGGACCTGGATGCCAATATTGATTCCTATAAACCGTACAGTAATTTCCAACAGTTGTCTCTTCTTTGTACCAACTGATTTTTGTAGGCGCAAGGGGCTTCAGACCATTGCCCAAACTTAGCGTTACAATTAAGGGTTTAAAGCAAGGGAAGTCAAAAACAAAATTCAAAGACGCGTTACAAATAGCAGTTATTTTTTACTTTTCCCCCTCGAGTTCTCTATA
>DASVSM010000093.1:0-2105 GCA_036388115.1 Flavisolibacter sp. | reverse complement strand
TATTATTGTTTGAATAGAATTAAAAGTATCGACGACGATATTGAACTGAACAACTATCATGGTTATGTGTACGAGCAAAAAGGTCTGGGCTTGTTATTCCTGTTCGCAGCTATTGGTATGCTTGGGTTTCCCATCACCGCTGCTTTTATCGGGATTGATGTGTTTTTTACTTACGTTGAAAACACACAGCCTGTCTTAATTACGCTGTTAGCACTTTGCCTGATCTTTATTGAACTGGCTGCTATCCGCATTTTTCTCCGCATCTTTTTAGGCCAGCATAAAAAATTGACTCACCCAATTGCTTTCCGGTCCTCTTAAAACAAACTGTAAATTTATGCCTCACTTTAAACGCGGCAGTGAATTACAGTTATGGCTTATCCTTATCAAATTAAATCGCTGGAAGAGTACAAAGTAGCGTATCAGAAGAGTATAGAATCTCCGGATGAATTCTGGGCAGAAATAGCCCGGAATTTTTTATGGCGGAAAGAATGGGACAAGGTAGTTGACTGGAACTTTAAAGAGCCTTCGATAAAATGGTTCGTCAATGGAAAGCTTAACATCACGGAGAACTGCATTGACCGTCATTTAAAAGAAGCGGGCGATAAGCCTGCCATCATTTGGGAGCCGAACAACCCGGAGGACAGGGTAAGAACCGTTACCTATAACCGCTTGCACAAACGTGTTTGCCAGGTAGCGCAAATGCTGAAGAACAATGGTGTAAAAAAAGGCGACCGTGTTTGCATTTACATGGGCATGGTGCCGGAACTGGTATATGCCGTTTTAGGTTGTGCAAGAATAGGCGCCATTCACTCCGTTGTCTTTGGCGGCTTCTCCGCACAAAGCATAGCCGACCGGTTGGAAGATGCGAAAGCTGAATTCATCATTACGGCTGACGGTGCCTATCGAGGTGAAAAAGTAATCCCGCTAAAATCGGTGATTGATGATGCGCTGATCGGTAATAAAACCGTAAAGAAAGTCATCGTTTATACCCGAACAAGAACACCCGTCTCCATGATTAAGGGGCGGGACATCTGGTGGGAAGATGAAATGGAATATGCCGAAACACAGGTAGAAAAAGAAGGCGTGGTTTCTTTTCCGGCAGAAGCGATGGATGCCGAAGACCCGTTGTTTATTTTATATACTTCCGGCAGCACCGGCAAGCCAAAAGGTGTAGTACACAGTTGCGGTGGCTATATGGTTTGGACAGCTTACACCTTTGTGAATACATTTCAGTACAAACAGGGTGACCGGTTTTTTTGCACGGCTGATATCGGCTGGATCACCGGTCATAGCTACATTGCTTACGGGCCGTTAATTGCGGGCGGTACCGGTGTTATGTTTGAGGGAATTCCTACCTGGCCGGATGCTGGCCGCTTCTGGGAGATCGTCGACAAGCATAAGGTCAATATTCTTTATACGGCACCTACGGCTATCCGTTCACTCATGGGCTTTGGCTTAAAGCCGTTGGAAGGAAAAGATCTTTCAAGTTTGAAAGTATTGGGCACTGTTGGTGAACCCATTAATGAAGAAGCCTGGCATTGGTATGATGAGCATGTGGGAAAGAAAAAGTGTCCCATTGTTGATACCTGGTGGCAAACCGAAACAGGTGGAATATTGATTACCAATCTTGCTGGCGTTACACCAGCAAGACCTTCCTGGGCAACACTTCCGATGCCAGGAGTACAGCCCATTTTGGTAGATGAGGGGGGAAAAGAAATTGAAGGAAACCCTGCGTCCGGAAACCTATGCATCAAGGCGCCGTGGCCTTCTATCCTCCGTACTACTTACGGTGATCATGAACGTTGCCGCCAAACTTATTTCTCCACGTATGAAGATTTATACTTTACGGGTGATGGTGCGTTAAGGGATGAGGAAGGCAACTACAGAATAACAGGAAGGGTAGATGATGTGCTCAATGTGAGCGGTCACCGGATTGGTACAGCGGAAGTTGAAAATGCCATCAACATGCACAGCGATGTGGTGGAAAGCGCCGTTGTGGGTTACCCACACGACATCAAAGGCCAGGGCATTTATGCGTATGTTATTTGTCAGCATATACGCGGTTCAGAAGAGGAGATGCGAAAGAACATTGTGCAAACGGTGTC
>DASVSM010000092.1:0-2451 GCA_036388115.1 Flavisolibacter sp. | reverse complement strand
GTTGGGGTCATGGAAATACTGCCTGATGTTATGCCCGTCGTAACGGTTTAATCCATTGGAGGTACCGATCCACATAAAGCCATACTTATCCTGCCCAACCGCCCAGGCAAAATTGTTGGATAGGCCCTGGTCCATACTGAGGGTTGAAAAATGGTAGCGTGACTGACTTTTACAAAAAAGGCTGAAGGCTATCGAGCAGCAGAGTATCAGGAAACGTAGTTGCATGTTGTTGAGGCAAAAGATAGCTATGTAAATTAGAACGAATAGAGCCAAACTGCAAATGGAGGGAATGGAGAAACAAACGGTTTGGCTGGTATTAAGAAGAGAGAGGCTGATGCTGTGACGCTGCCTTTCATTTGCTTGCAGTAAAAGCCCGACCTGTAAGCGGCAATGAGACCTACCATTCGGTTACTTTGATCAACACAAAGCAATTCAAATTCAACCAACTAAATTTTCTTGTGTTCCTTCATGCCCCATCGTTTCGTTTCGCCAGGAAACAAATGGACTGGAAAAGCTATTTTTGAAGATAGCCAGCGAATATGATCGATCCATCAAAAGCCATCCTGTTCTCCTTCTTTCAGAAACATGGTTTGTTGGCAACAAGTGTTATAGAAGAAGCATTACCCTGCTTTGAGGAAAAAGAACTTTACAAACACAGTTTTCTTTTACGGGAAGGTTCTGTTTCCAATGAATACATGATCCTTGAAACCGGCTTTCTCAGAGCGTTTACACATGACACAGAAGGGGCTGATGTAACAACAAATTTTTATGGGCCTGGTGGACTGGTATTGGAGCCGGCTTCGTTTTTTCACCGAACACCGTCAAGAGAAAATATCCAGGCCTTAACTGATTCAAGGGGCTGGGTGATTACGTTTGAAAAATTGAACATGCTTTTTCATGCGCATCCTGCTTTTCGCGAGTTTGGCCGTTCGGTTCTGGTAAAAGGCTTCGCTGCCTTAAAAGAAAGAATGCTCTTTATGATCAACGAAAAGGCGGAACAACGTTATCTCCTCTTGTTGCAAAACAATCCCGACATTTTTCAGCAGGCACCACTGAAACACATTGCCACTTACCTGGGCATTACCGATACGTCGCTCAGCCGCATTCGCAAAGAAGTAGCGAAGAAATGAGTGATGAGTAATGAGTTGGTTTGAGGTTTTCCATTCATTACTCATCACTCATTACTCATTATTTATCACTCATTATTACTTGCCAATTGGTAAGTATTGCCATTTTTTACCGTCTTCTCTTTGTAGTGTCAAAAAATTGCAATGGAAAATTTACCTCTGTACATCATCACCTGCGCCGGTGCGACTACATTTCTAACGGTTTTCTTTTTTTACAAAGCAGCCGCCGGCTCAAAAATTCTTTTGCTGATTTGCATGGCCTGGTTAGGCATCCAGGCCGCTATCAGCCTGACAGGTTTTTATACGGTTACGCATGTGATGCCACCGCGTTTTATATTAACCATACTGCCACCTTTTATTGCTATTGCGGCGTGCTTTTTTACAAAAAGCGGAAGGTCCTTTCTTGACAGGCTCAATGTTAAATGGCTTTCCCTGTTGCATGTGGTAAGGCTTCCGGTAGAGATGCTTTTGCTTTGGCTGGCCATTCACACATACGTTCCGCAACTAATGACGTTCGAAGGCCGCAATCCTGATATCCTTTCAGGAATTACCGCACCGTTTATTTTCTATTTCGGATACGTCCGTAAGAACATTAACCGTAAACTCTTAATTACATGGAATCTGGTCTGCCTGGCCTTGCTCTGCAACATTGTTATCAATGCTATTCTTGCCGCCCCTTCTCCATTTCAGCAATTTGCGTTTGACCAACCGAATATTGCTGTGCTTTATTTCCCGTTTGTATGGCTGCCTTGTTTTATAGTGCCGCTTGTCTTGTTCTCGCACCTGGTTAGTATCCGTCAGTTAATCAGCCAAAAGCACATGACCCGTACTTCTTCTGACAGGTCCGGAGCAGCAACGGTATATGCTGCTTCCCATTAACAACAAATGCAGGAACTGCCAAAGGGCTTTCAAGGATAAAAGGCCCGGCAGTCCTGCATTTTACGCTTTGCTGTTTACAGCGAAAAGGAGAGTGTTTGCCATTCCTTCCGTTTGCGGTCGGTGGGCAGATGCAGCACAAAGTTGTTTTCAGCGGCGGGCACTTCTACCGCATAAACGATCTCGCGGTGAAATTCATTGGGTTTAAATGTTTCCCATAACGCAGCGTATTCGTCATCGTTATTTTCTTCAGGATGTTCGCTGCTGTAAGCTGCTAAACCGGCTGCAGGCTTTTTGTATTCTGTTCCTTTTGCATCCGTTACCCGCAAGGCAATAAAAAGAAAACCACCGTCTAATTTTTCGGCGCTTTTATTTTTTAGCGACACATCCAGGTAAATGAATTTATGCCCGGCCTTTGGCTTCATGCCAGTTAAGATTTTCGAACCGT
>DASVSM010000091.1:0-4115 GCA_036388115.1 Flavisolibacter sp. | reverse complement strand
ACAAACTAATTTTAATAGTTGTTGGACTGACTTTTTTGGTTGCGGCATTGTTCGTTGGGACACCTTTTGAGTTCTTAAACGCGACAGTGGACACCATTGCAACTTTTTCTATAATGCTTCTTTTTATTCTTCTTTTTATTTTACTTTTTAGACACATCAAACGACTTGACAATAAGATACTAAAGTGGACAACATTAGGACTTTTAATTTTGTTAGCTATTCCATATTTGCTGCTTGGATTATGGACAACATTATTAACAGCTTCTAACTACCATCCAATGTGGCAAGACTTGACGGTTTATACAAACGCCAAAAATGAAAAGGTGATAAGCCAATGGAGAGAAACAAGTGGTTCTATATATGATTATCGAGATAGAAAAATTATTACAGAGTATGGACAGTTTCGCATCTCACTAAACTGCAACGTTAAAAATTTAAAGGGTATTTGGACAGAACATAACATTGAAAAGAATACAACGACAACGATAAATCTTGACAACAAGAAACAGTAAAATTTTCACAACTGAGAGAAGCCCTGCCACTAACAGTGTGTTTATAAAATTGTGGCTGGACGTTAAGCATTCATCTATAAATCATTATTTTGCTTTTTCTTTCCCAGCCGAGACTCACTCAAAGCTTTGTGTGTTGGCCGTGGTCTCGGCGTTGTTATCTATTATGACAGGTATAATTTCACTTACATTGGTTACTTCATAGGCTGAGTGCCCCGAAGAGATATAGAACTTTGCAGAGCTGTGCTTATAGTCAATAGGTGTTTTTGCCAGGCTCCATTTTCCCCGGCATGGGTTAGAATGAATATAAGCGAGCTTCTGATTAATAAATTTTTCCGTTCTGCAAATTTTTGAATCAAAAGAGTCTTCCCACACTTCATGCTTTTTTCCTCTTTGCCTGTCTTTATTTTCTACGGCGGTTTGAAGCATTGTCAGTATCTCTGCTTTTTCTTTTTCCTGTAACCGTTTCACTATTTCGTAAGCCATAAACCGTTTACCATCACCAATGATCTTATTAATGGATTTTTCGGTTTTTGAAAAATAAATCAGTACATGGAGATGATTGGGCATGATGACATATCCGGTTACCAAATGCCCCTTGGTTTTAAGATAATCGAACCATTTATACACGAGATCGTAGCTGTTGGTGATTTCAATAAGGGGCAGCCACCTGTGACAGGTGAAAGTGATAAACAGCACGTCTTCGCTGCCAACTATGGTGGTCCTTACGGGCATCTGAATTGAAATATAAGAAAGATTACCTGCACTTCCCGAGTCCGCCACGCACAGGGCTATGCGGGGAGACTCGGGAGAGAAAGAAAAAAGTTCTAAGTTTTAATGTCAATGGAAATTCCTTTTCCAGCCGAGACTCATTCATGGCGTTGTGTTTCGGCGGTGGTCTCGGCGGGGTTATTTATTACGATAGGTATAATTTCACCACAGTGGTTACTTCATAAGCTGAATGTCACGAAGCGATATAAAATTTCGCAGAGCTACTACCTTCCACGACGGGTCTCCCGCTGCTGCAAAACCGTATCGTAAGAGCTGCCTGTGCGGGGACCCGTTGGCAACTTCTACGGGTCCCCGCAAAAAGTTTACTTTATGTATAAAAGTATGCTGCGGGAGACCCGTCGGGGAAGGAAAAAAGCTCCGGGCAGGAGCTTTATTTGTTATCAATCAATACGGGCAGTGTACAACCTCGTTCTATTACCGCTTCCACTTCACCTTAAAAAACCCTTCTATTCTGTGCTGGCTATATTGTGGAATGGTAAGAGGAACAACTACTGTTTTTTGCGCAGGTCCAAGAATAAATGATCCCACCGCATAATCGAGAGAGCTGGTACCCAGGTGCAGGTATATTCCGCCCGGACTTGGAGAACCCGAAGGTGCCAACACCTGGTTATAAGTAGTTGTTTGGTCGGGACCATAGATAAAGCTTGGCCATGCCAGTTGCCATTTCAAAAATTTATGGATTTGGTTGGCGCCAATCCACCTGATAGTAACACCGTCATGACCCGGGGTAGATAAATTAGCTGCCGTAATACTATAAGTATATCCATCGAAGAAGACACCGTCGGGATCGGAACAAAACATCCATGGCCCATTATCAATGCGAAACGTCAGGCCTTCGTTGCCAATAAAAATATTGGACACCAATGTAAATTGCCCCGAACCGGATGTCTTCAACACGGCGCTTACGGCTACCGGGTTAACAGCCGGTACCGCATTGGGTGCGGTATACAAGGCATCATCATTATTTGACCTTTTTTCAAGCTTGCCTGCGCCAGCCAAACGCCACTCCTTTACAATGCCTGGATGTTTTTTTATCGGGTCGGGTACGGGTATAAGCGAATCGTTTTTAAAATCAGCCAGTGTAATGACACCCAACTCTACCTGCTTACCCGGTTCTACCATGGTAGAATAAGGAACAAGTTCAACGGCTTTGAACAAGGCCCAGTCGCTAAAGTGAGTGGTGGTCACCCATACTTTTTTATTGACCGTATCTTTTACCATATTCTCAGCAGCCCTCCAATAACCGTCTGCATCCTGGTAAGCGATCGTCATGGCGGCAGGCATGGAGGCTACATAATCCGAATCGCTGTAGGAAAAGCTAAGTTTTACCGGTTTATTGAAATTGACATTATGGGGTGTGATTCTGAATACATGCCCGCTTCCGCCGGGACAATTATTGGTGACGCGTTGAATAGAGATGGTCGTTTGTGTAGTAAGCGCACCAACGGGAAACTCAAGTTTGATGCGGTTATCAGCAGTGGTAAAACTTCCGCCATTGGCGCCAATTGTTTTTTGTTCAGGCGAGCCTATCGGTGTTCCCACGGGTGTTTTCTCTGCTACATTGGGTTTGTCCGGAGTTGGAGTTGGAGGCGTGCCAGGATCATCTGACCTGCCCCCTTTGCTGCAGGCAGCAGCAGTTAACAAAAGAGCTATGACTGATAGCCGCAGGTAAGTCTTTTGGTTTCTGAAAAAAAATTTCATCATGTATAGTTTAGGTGTGCGAATGTATTGGTCACCTAATGGGAAGTCTATTGCAACAGTAATGAACTGAAGGTTTTACCTTTTGAATTGAAGCCGGCCGAAAAGGAGGGAAGCGGAAAACAAGATGAAGGAGTTCTTGTAAAGATTGGATGCTTATGCAGGGGCTTAAGTGCCCGCCCGGGTATTCGGGCCGTGGTAGCTATCGGTTATTTTAAATAAAGGTTTCCGTTTATAGCCGGTGAAGGTGATAAAGTAACAACCTTAGTTACTGCTACGCAAGACCCCGGCAGACTGCCAAAGAATAGCGAAAACGTGCCTGGTTTTTGCCCGGATGTAACAACTTCCGCTGAAAAGTTGCCAACTCTTGCCGAAAAGTTCCCAACGTTGCGCCAGGAGTTTGCAACTTCCAGCCCGGAGTTGCAAACCTTCATGGAAAAGTTTGCCACTTCTTGCTCCACCTTTCACACTTCTGCTTAAGATGTTAGCACTTCTTGTGAAGATGAAGGAACTTCTTGCCCGACTTTTCAAACTTCTTGTGAAGGTGAAGAGACTTTTTGTAAAGATGAAGAGACTTCTTGCGCAGATGTTGAAACTCTTAGCTAAAAGTTTACCACTATTCGGGCAAAGTGAGCAGCTTTTCACCCGGCTGATGTACTGGAATCCTCTTTGTGGCCGTGTTAGCTAAAAAAACAGGTGTAATTACGAGGCCCGGATTAGTACAATTACGAGAACTTTTCCGCTAATTTTTTTTCTCATTTCCTTCATCGAAAACGGCACTATAACCGGCGTTCGTTTTGCTGCTTTTCACCGAAACCAACCGGGTTGGCTTGCGTGCGGTTTTATCTTTGTGCTGTCATTGATCCGATACCTAAGAAAAACAACCTAAACCGACCGAAGTCCAAAACCTAAGAAAACCAATGTTGATCCAAATCCCTGAAAAAACTATCCAATCCTAAGAAAAAGCAAAGGCGTCCGTTCCGATGAAGAACAACCGAAACTTAAACGACTAAACGCCTTTTAAACGATCCCCTCTGTTCAGGAGGGGATCGTTGTTTTATTATTGCTATACGGTACAGCATTGAACTTACTAATTCGGCTGAATTAAAATAAATC
>DASVSM010000090.1:0-3323 GCA_036388115.1 Flavisolibacter sp. | reverse complement strand
TAAACTCCAAAGAAGCTTAATAGATATTCCGGCCTCTGGTCCAAAAAAACAGATTAAAAATTGAAGCAGTTTATCTCCGTTCATGACGTATCAGATATTAACAGCCTGGTGGAAAAGGCCCTGGCGTATAAAGCTTCTCCTTTCATGGATAAAGGGAAAGGGGTTAATAAACGCATTGGCTGTTTGTTTCTGAACCCAAGTATGCGTACACGCTTAAGTACGCAGATTGCCGCACAAAACCTTGGAATGGAAGCGGTGGTATTTAATGTCGGATCGGAAGGCTGGTCATTGGAATTTGAAGAAGGTGCCATCATGAACGGAACCACGGTAGAACATGTAAAAGATGCAGCGCCTATCCTGGGCAACTATTTTGATGTGTTAGCTATAAGAACATTCCCAAGCCTGAAGAACAGGGAAGAAGACTACAGCGAACAATATATCAATCAGTTCATTAAATATGCGGGTGTTCCCATTGTAAGCCTGGAAAGTGCCACGCTTCATCCGCTGCAAAGTCTGACGGACGTCATCACCATCAAAGAAACATTCCGCGAAAAACGCAAGCCGAAAGTTGTTTTAACCTGGGCGCCGCATGTGAAGGCCTTACCGCAATGTGTTGCCAATAGTTTTGCGCAGTGGATAAACGCCTGGAAGGAAGCTGATTTTGTGGTGACACACCCCGAAGGTTATGAACTGGACGAACAGTTTACAAGCGGCGCAACCATCACACACAACCAGGACGAGGCGTTGAAAGATGCTGACTTTATTTACGTCAAGAACTGGAGCTCCTACCACGACTATGGACAGATTCTGACGAATGACCAGAGCTGGATGCTAACCACTGAAAAGCTCAGGCCAACCAATAACGCGAAGGTGATGCATTGCCTGCCCGTACGCAGGAATATAGAACTCAGCGACGAGATTTTAGACGGGCCAAACAGCATTGTAACACAGGAGGCTTCAAACCGCGTTTGGGCCGCACAGGCCGTACTTTCAGAGATACTGAATGGATAGATTATACATCATAAAGATTGGCGGGAACATTATTGACGATGAAGAAAAACTTTCTTCATTCCTGAAAGCGTTTGCTGCGATTAAGGATAAAAAGATACTGGTGCATGGTGGCGGAAAGCTGGCTACAAAGCTGGCAGATATTTTAGGCGTTCAGCAGCAGATGGTAGAGGGCAGAAGAATTACCGATGCTGAAACGCTGAAGATTGTGACGATGGTGTACGCCGGCCTGATTAACAAAAATATTGTGTCGCAGTTGCAGGCATTAGGCTGCAATGCCGTTGGTTTAACCGGCGCCGATGGCAATACGATACAGGCGCACAAAAGAACGGTAAAAGATCTTGACTATGGTTTTGCCGGTGATGTGGATGTTGTCAACAACAGGTTCCTTCAATTGCTCCTGCAACAAGATATGACACCGGTGTTGTCGCCCATCACCCATGATAAAAAAGGGCAGCTTCTCAATACCAATGCAGATACGATTGCACAGGAAACAGCCAAAGCGCTGGCTTCTTCTTTTAAAGTAAGCCTGATTTATTCCTTTGAAAAAGCTGGTGTATTATTAAATGCAGACGATGAAACATCTGTTATTAATCAGATTGACCACAACAGATACGCTGAGCTCAGGGAAAAAAAGCTTGTGTTTGCCGGTATGATCCCAAAGCTTGACAATGCTTTTGGCGCTTTGCAAAAAGGTGTGCACAAGGTGATTATTGGTAAAGCGGAAAACCTGGATCTATTGCTCAATGGACAAGCCGGAACTACCATCATCAATGAATAACGAACTGGAGAAACTCTATTCAAATGCTGTTACTGTTCTAACTGAACTGATCAGACTCCCGTCCTTTAGTAAGGAAGAAGAAAGAACGGCTGCTTTCTTAGCCGCTTATTTGTCCGAAAAAGAGGTACAGGTAAAAAGAGTTGGCAACAATATACTTGCACTGAACAGGCATTTTGACAATTCTAGACCTACGATACTTTTAAACTCTCACCACGATACGGTAAAGCCGAACTCCGCCTATACGAAAGATCCGTTTCTGCCGGAGATAACAGAGGGAAAATTGTACGGTTTGGGAAGCAATGATGCCGGTGGTTCCCTGGTGGCATTGATGATGGCGTTTCTTCATTTCCATCACCAGGGAAATTTACGTTACAACCTGGCTTATGCCGCTACTGCAGAAGAAGAGATATCGGGAAGCAACGGCATTCAAAGTACGCTTGAACACTTGCCTCCGATTGATTTTGCCATTGTGGGTGAACCAACGTTGTTGCAGATGGCTGTAGCCGAAAGAGGGTTGATGGTTTTGGATTGCGTTGCAAGAGGCAAGGCCGGCCATGCTGCCAGGGAGGAAGGCGAAAACGCTATTTATAAAGCGATGGCGGACATTGAATGGTTTTCTCATTTTCAGCCTGGGAAAGTGTCGGAGTTTTTAGGGCCGGTGAAGATGTCGGTTACTTCCATTGAAACAGAAAACAAAACGCACAACATTGTTCCTGCCGAATGCAAATATGTGGTTGATGTACGTGTCAATGAATTGTACACAATGGAAGAATTGCTTGCCATCATTCAGCAAAATGTTCAGAGCGAAGTAAAGCCGCGAAGCACAAGGCTGAAATCTTCTTTTATCCCGCTGGATCACCCCCTTGTTGAAGCAGGGATAAGGCTGGGAAAAGCCTGTTACGGTTCGCCAACAACTTCCGACAAGGCGTTGATGCCTTTTCCCGCTTTAAAGATGGGTCCCGGGGATTCGGCAAGAAGCCATACGGCGGATGAATTTATTTATCTCAATGAAATAAGGGAAGGAATAGATTCTTACATTGCCCTGTTGCAGCAAGTGCTTTAAAGTTTAGACAGGCCGTTTAAAATAATTTGAGTAATTCGCGTTCTAATTTGTGGTTAAATGAAACTCTGGCAAAAAGAAAATTCATCGACTTCGGCATTAATTGAAGCCTTCACCGTGGGAAGGGATAAAGAATTTGATTTGCTTCTGGCAACCTACGATGTAAGAGGTTCTATTGCACATGTAACAATGCTTGGCGAAGTGGGACTGATGTCGAAAGAAGAAGCTGCCAGAGCCGTAGAGGCACTCAACCAGATCGCATCGGAGATCGAAGAAGGTAAATTCACCATTGACGATAATGTGGAAGACGTGCATTCGCAGGTTGAATTTTTGCTGACGCAGCGGATCGGCGACATCGGAAAAAAGATCCATAGCGGCAGGAGCAGGAACGACCAGGTGGCAGTTGATATCAAGTTATTTCTGAAGGCGGAGGTGCTGAACATAAAGAGCGAAGTGAAAGAACTGTTCGACCTT
>DASVSM010000089.1:0-5492 GCA_036388115.1 Flavisolibacter sp. | reverse complement strand
TTTCCAATCCTTGGCACCATTAAAGCAGCAGGATTAACCGAAAATGCATTGCGGTCGCAGATTATAAAAGGCATACTGGATAAAAAACTGTTGGTTGACCCAATTGTTGCCATTCGGCATCTCAACTTTAGAGTGACTGTGTTGGGAGAAGTAGGAAACCCGACAGTGATAAATGTACCAAGCGAAAAAATTACCTTATTAGAGGCATTGGGTCTTGCCGGCGACGTAACAATCTATGGCAGAAAGGAGAATGTGCTGGTCATCCGGGAAGAAGGCGGACAAAAATTAATAAAAAGGATCAACCTAAATACATCTGAGATCTTCAATTCTCCGTATTATTATTTGCGCTCTAATGATATTGTGTATGTAGAGCCCAATAAGGCAAAGGTTGCCGGATCATCCCGCTCGTATCAACTGTTACCTATCATATTAAGCGGATTATCGTTTGCTGCTATTATTGTTGACCGTGTAACCAGGTAAGCTTTTATATTATGAAAAATGCCAGAATCAACACCGAAGAAAGAGACAACAATTTTTTAGCAAATGTTGTCTTCCGTTATCTACCTTATTGGCCACTGTTTATTTTGTTGGTTTTTCTAGCAGGAGCAGGTGCGTGGCTATACCTCAGGTTTCAAACACCTTTGTATGAATCAACGGCCCGTCTAATGATCAAAGACGAAAAGAAGGGTACTGAAAACGCAAAAGCGCTGGAAGATCTCAATATCATCTCCAGTAAAAAGATAATTGAAAACGAAATAGAAGTTATTCAATCGCGGACGTTGTTAAACAACGTAATAAAAAGCCTTAAGCTTTACGCACCGGTTTATGAAGAAGGTAAGTTCAGAACGGTGTCAGCTTATTTGAGTTCACCCATCCGTATTGAAGCAGAGATTCCCGAAAAAATTCAGGAGGTGCCTAAGGTTGAGTTTGCCTATGACGATAAAAAGAAAGTTGTCGTCATCAATGGCAGTACTTATCTCCTGAATAAGTGGGTAACAACGCCTCATGGAACGCTGCGTTTTTTGCCTAACGAACGCTTTGCCGGTGCTGCAGACGGCCAGCTTTATTTTTCGCTTTTACCATTAAAAAACGTGGCTTCGTCACTGCTATCGCGGCTGACTGCCAAGGCGCCTAATAAGCAGGCAAGCATTCTAAACCTTATACTGCGTGATGAGGTGCCAGAAAGAGGAGAAGACATCTTAAACGAACTGATCGTTGATTATAATAAAGCGATCATCAAGGATAAAAATATCCTGGCAGCCAATACACTTGCGTTTGTAGAAGATCGTTTGAAAGGAGTGGAAAAAGATTTGGACTCCATTGAGAGAAAAACGGAACAGTATAAATCCCGCAAGGGCGCTATTAATATCAGCGAGCAGGGAAAGCTATTTCTTCAGAACGTGAGCATGAATGATCAAAAGCTTGCAGATATTAATATGCAATTGGCTGCGCTGGGCCAGGTAGAAGGGTATGTGCATTCAAAAGATGCGCAAACGGGTATTGTTCCGTCCACATTAGGCGTCGATCCTCTACTATCACAGCTACTCACAAAACTGTATACTTCGGAAGTGGAATATGAAAGCCTGAAAAAAACAACAGGCGAAGGGAACCCGCAAATGGTAGCCCTTGCCAAGCAAATTCAGAGCATGCGTCCAAGCATCATGGAGAACATCCGCACGCAAAAGCAAAGCCTGTTGGCAAGCCGGAACAATTTATCAGCCACCAACGGCAGCTATAATTCAATGCTGCAAACCATTCCGGAAACAGAAAGAGAACTGATTGATATTAACCGTGAACAAAGCATTAAAAACGGCATCTATAGTTTCCTTCTGCAGAAGCGGGAAGAAACAGCATTATCCCAGGCCTCCACTGTTTCTGATAGCCGTATAGTGGACCCTGCAGAGTCATCTGCTTCACCTGTTACTCCCAAACCTAAAGTGATTTACTTATCTGCATTTTTAATTGCCTTGTTTGGTGGAATTGGCGTGGTAACGGCAAGAGAGTCATTAAGCCGTAAGATCCTGTTCCGTCATGAGATTGAGTCCCTCACCTCACAGCCCATCATTGGCGAGATCGTTGCAGAAAACAACAGCAAAGATCCCATCGTCATTGGTGAAACGAATAAAACATTTATCGCTGAGCAATTCCGCCGGCTCAGGAGTACATTGAAGTTCATCGGTATCAACTCAAAGAATAAACGCATACTTGTTACTTCTGCCATTTCAGGTGAGGGCAAAAGTTTTGTGGCAACCAACCTGGCACTAAGCCTTGCACTAACAGGGAAAAAAGTTGTCCTGATCGATTGTGATCTCAACAATCCCTCTCTCAATAACAAGCTTCGTATTCATAACGAAAAAGGCATTACCGAGTATTTGCTGGGTAAGAACGAGCCGGAAGATATTATTCGCGAAACAGACCTGAATGAAAATTTATTTTTTATCTCTACAGGGTCACTGCCTCACAATCCATCGGAACTGATCATGAGTGGAAGAATGGAAGAGCTGTTGAACCGGTTAGATGGTTTGTTCGATTACATCGTCATTGATACAGCACCGGTGAGCCCGGTTACGGATGCCTATACATTATCGCCGTTGTGTAGTGCAACCCTGTTTGTTATTCGTCATAAATACACACCAAAAGTGTTTGTACAGCGCATTGACGAAGAGAACAAGATGTCGCAGTTAAAGAACCTGGCCATTGTTTTCAATGGGGTTCAGTCCAGAGGTTTCGGTAACAAGAACTATGGCTACGGCTATGGTTACGGATATATTTTCAAAGACAAAGACGAGCGGTATCAGCAATTAGGGTTGAAGAACTAATTCCAGTCTTGCATATTGAACAAAAGAATTGCCGGTTACAAAAGAATGGCTGTAACCGAGATGGGCAGAGCCTGCTATCTAAACAATGAACTAAACACGTTATGACAACAGAAAAAAAGTGGTATGCCGTATACACGAAACCACGATGGGAAAAGAAAGTCGCCGAACTATTAACAAGAAGGCGAGTTGAAAATTTTTGTCCGCTGAACAAAGTCGTCAGACAATGGGCTGACAGAAAAAAGACGGTTCTTGAACCGCTCTTTACCTCTTATGTGTTTGTGCATGCAACTGAAGCAGAGCATTTAACCATTAAACAAACGGATGGCATTGTTAACCTTGTTTATTGGTTGGGTACCCCGGCGGTAATCAGGAACGAAGAAATAATGGCGATCAAAGATTTTTTAAACGATCATACAGATGTAAAACTGGAGAAGATCGCCGTTAACGTGGCCGACCGTGTGCGCATTACGGACGGTTTACTGGTACACCGCGAAGGTGATGTGTTGGAAGTGAAAAACAAAACCGTTAAGGTATTCCTCCCCTCACTTGGATATACAATGACAGCCGAAGTAGCCAAAGACAAAATTGAAGTGCTCAATTACACACAATCGGTTTATGCGCCGACTTCCTACTACCAGGCAAAAGTGGGATAACAGCATTCACTTTCACAACATCTGATTATAATAAACTTTTTATTTGTACATGAAGACTGCATTAATCACAGGTATTACGGGTCAGGACGGGGCTTATTTGGCGGAGTTATTACTTTCGAAGGGGTATATGGTGCATGGGGTAAAGCGCAGAAGCTCGCTCATCAACACCGATCGGATAGACCATCTCTACCAGGACCCCCATGAAAAGAACGTACGCCTGAAGCTGCACTACGGGGACCTCACCGACTCCACCAACCTGATCCGCATCATCCAGGAAACCAGGCCCGATGAGATTTATAACCTCGCTGCCATGTCGCACGTAAAGGTCAGCTTCGATACGCCGGAGTACACCGCCAACGCCGATGGCATCGGAACCTTGCGCCTGCTGGAAGCGGTCCGCATCCTGGGCCTGGAAAAGACCACCCGCATCTACCAGGCCTCCACCTCAGAACTTTACGGGCTGGTGCAGGAAGTGCCCCAGCGGGAAACCACGCCCTTTTACCCCAGAAGCCCCTATGGGGTAGCCAAGCTCTACGCCTACTGGATCACGGTCAACTACCGGGAAGCCTACGGGATGTTTGCCTGCAACGGGATTTTATTTAACCATGAGTCACCTTTGAGAGGCGAGACCTTTGTGACTAGAAAGATCACACGAGCGGTGGCCGCCATCGCTACCGGGCACCAAAGCTGCCTGTATATGGGAAACCTGGACGCAAGACGGGACTGGGGCCATGCAAAGGATTACGTGGAGGCAATGTGGCGGATGCTGCAGCAAAAGGAGCCCGAAGACTTTGTGATCGCTACCGGGGTGACCACTTCCGTCAGGGACTTTATCCGGATGGCCTTTTCAGAGGTGGGCATTACGTTGGAGTTCCGGGGCGAGGGTGCAGAGGAGAAAGGTTACGTGACGGCCTCTACCCATCCTGACTACCAGGTGGAGGAAGGCCAGCAGGTGGTCTCCATTGACCCGGCTTACTTCCGCCCCACCGAAGTAGAGCTCTTGATCGGTGATGCCACCAAAGCAAGAACCAAACTGGGATGGATACCCAAATACGACCTCCCAACCCTGGTGAAAGAAATGATGAAAAAAGATGTCGAAAAGGTGAATGATTTTTCGAAGATGAATGTTGAACATATTTATTCCTACATCAACCGGTTTGAAGAAAGATAATAAAGAGCAAAAACGTTTTTGAAAGCGGAATTAAGACACCTGAGCAGCCATTAGTTAAACGCTTTGCCCGGCTGTTTGACCCCCTCCGGGGTCGCTTTTCCGACACTGTTTCTGTTAGCCCCCGGTTTCACCGGGGGCTACTTATATTCGACCCCTCTGGGGTCCCGCTTTTTTATTACGTCTCTTCCAAGGAAATGAGCCTCATTTACAGACGTTTTCTACCATTCCTGATCACCTAGACGAATCAGTAGGTGATAGGATGGCATTTATCTCCTGCGTTCGCCAACCAGCGGAACACTTTGTGTGTATTGGGCGCAGGGCACGACGCGTTCCGCCGGAACGCAGGCCTTGACACAATTATTTCTTCTACCCACGAGACGTTCCTATGGAACGACAGCACAAAACGAATACGTAACCGGAGGAAAAATGGTTGCGTTGTAGCCGAGAATTGTACCTGCGGCATAAAAAGAGAAAATGTTTAAAGGTGAGACCAAGGTAAGGCATTGGTGATGTGATGATAAATGCCAGGCCCGATACATTCGAGGGTGGATAGGGGTGAAGGCAGGGATAAGCGGAACAAGCAGGCAGGGTTTAGCTGAAGGTTGTGCTATGGCCAGCGGCCAATCATCCATGGGGTGTCTTACATCCCCGTCTAAAAGCAGGCAAAAAAAAGGTATCACCATTTTAGCCTACATCCAAAAGCTTCAAGGAAGTGCAGAAGCCGGGCCATGCCTGGTAATGTCATTTTCTTTTACTATCTCCTGGGAGAGCGGCACAGCGGCCGCAGCGATTACCAGTTTGTTGTCGTTAGCCGTTTGATCGTAGATCTACGTGGATTTCATACTGTCT
>DASVSM010000088.1:0-6167 GCA_036388115.1 Flavisolibacter sp. | reverse complement strand
GCGGGTCCATCCGGTTATCCACCGGCCCAACCAGTTCCCAATTCCAAGGCGATCAAACCATTGGGACTGCATGGCAGTTGGTTTCGTGGACCATCACCGCTAACCTTGCGTCCACCACTTTTTTGTTTGACATGGGACAGGAGGCCAATACCTATTACATTGACGACGTCAGTGTGAAAGAAGTAGTGACAACTCCTTCCGGCGCACAAGTAGCAGCAAAGCTGGATACCGCTTTAGGCAATTACATCACTACCACTGTTACGCGGTATAAGGGAAAAATAAAAGCCTGGGATGTAGTGAACGAAATGTTTGCGGATAACGGTAACATCCGTAACAATTCCAACACGGCTAATACAGCAGCGGACGTGTTGGTATGGTCAAACTACCTCGGCAGAGACTTTGGCTTGAAAGCATTCAATTATGCAAAAGCGGCCGATCCGGAGGCCTTGCTATTTATTAACGATTACAACCTTGAATCGCAGCCGGCAAAGCTTGATTCCCTGATTGCTTATGTAAAAGAAATCATTGCAAGGGGCGCTAAAGTAGATGGCATTGGAACACAGATGCACATCAACTACGATTCGTATGCAGGCATTGATGCCATGTTTCAGAAGATGGCAGCAACGGGTTTAAAAGTAAAAATAACAGAGCTGGATGTGCGTATCAATGCTAATGCTTTCTTTTCAGCTACCAGGACCGTTACGCCGGATTATTACAGCTTCCAGGCTAAGATGTACAACTATGTTGTTGAATCTTACCTGAGAAATGTACCGGCTGCACAACGCTATGGTATTACCGTGTGGGGCGTTGGCGATGGCGATAGTTGGAGAGGCGTACCGCAGGGTGTTTATGACTTTCCGCTGTTGTGGGATGCCGATTATAAAAAGAAGGCGGCCTACACCGGGTTTTTGCAAGGGTTGAAAGAACAGAAATAAAAAAGATTTTTGCGCAATCAAGGCGCCTGCATCGTTACAAATTTTTTTTAATGCATTGATTCATGGAAGGATGAGGGATCATCCTTCCTTTTTTTAATCACTGCCCAATTTCTGAAAATAAAAAAATGGGACAAAGCGTAGTGTAAATTGATTTTGTAGTTTTAGACCCTTTCTATTATGTTACTACTCGGTATTGATCTCGGAACATCGTCCATTAAAGTTTCTGTGGTTGATGCAGCAACAGGAAGCTGCATTGCATCGGCGCAATATCCCGAAACAGAAGTGGACATTCTTACACCGCAACCCGGATGGGCAGAACAAAGCCCGGACCTTTGGTGGGAACACACAAAGCAGGCGATTTTAAAATGCAACGCCTCGGGTACCTACCATTCAAAAGACATTGGCGCCATTGGCATTTCTTACCAGATGCACGGACTGGTGCTGGTAGATAAAGAGCAAAAAGTATTGCGTAATTCCATTATCTGGTGCGATGGCCGTGCCGTGCAAATCGGAGAGGCAGCGTTTGCGGAAATAGGAGAGGAGAAAAGTTTATCGCACCTGCTCAATTCTCCCGGAAATTTTACGGCCAGTAAACTCGCTTGGGTGAAGGAGAACGAACCCGAGGTGTATGAACGTATTGATAAAATTTTATTGCCCGGTGATTTCATCAGCGCCAAGTTTACGGGGGAAACAACCACGACAACTTCCGCTTTATCCGAAGGCATTTTTTGGGATTTTAAGGAAGACTGTATCTCCCAGGATGTGATGCGATACTTTGGTTTCAACCCTTCGTTGATACCGTCGGTGCGGCCCTTGTTTTCATCGCACGGCGGGTTGAAGGAATCAGTTGCCGCACGATTATCCTTAACTCCCGGCATACCTGTTACCTACAAGGCCGGCGACCAGCCAAACAACGCTTTTTCGCTTAATGTGTTAAACCCAGGCGAAGTAGCGGCAACTGCCGGAACATCCGGTGTTATCTATGGCGTAAGCGACAAATTAAATTACGATCCGCTTTCACGTATCAACAGCTTTGCACATGTCAATCATACAAAACAGGCCACACGCATCGGCGTGTTGCTATGCATTAACGGAACGGGAATCTTCAATCGCTGGATCAGGTCCCTTGTTGGTGCGCAACACAGCTACGACAGCTTGAACACCGAAGCGCAAAAGGTGCCGCCGGGTTCGGATGGATTAATGATGCTGCCGTTTGGGAACGGTGCCGAACGCATGTTGAATAATCAAATAATTGGTGCGCATATCCACAACCTTGATTTTAATCTTCACCATACCGGCCACACGGTACGTGCCGTGCAGGAAGGAATTGCATTTGCGTTCCGCTATGGACTCGACATCATGCGGGAGAACGGCACGGCCCCGACCGTGATTCGTGCCGGCAAAGCCAATATGTTTCTGAGCAGTGTGTTTACCGAGTCGTTTGTAAACGCAACTGGCGTTCCGGTGGAACTTTACAAAACCGATGGCAGCGTGGGTGCTGCATTAGGTGCAGGTGTTGGCGCTGGGTTTTATAAAAATGAGAACGAGGCGTTCGCTAACCGCAAAGCACTGGCTACTATTGAACCAACGGCCACAACCACCTATAACGCTTTGTACAAACAATGGAAAGAGGCATTGGAAAAACAATTACAAAAACACAAAACGGCTCAACCGGCATTACAATCAGCATAATTTATAATCAACAATCATGATAGCACAATCGAAATCTTATTTCAAGAATATTCCGCAGATAAAGTTTGAAGGTCGCGATACAGACAACCCCTTTGCGTTTCGTTGGTACGACGAGAACCAGGTGGTGGCAGGAAAAACCATGAAAGATCATTTCAAATTTGCCTGTGCATACTGGCATTCGTTTAACGGAAATGGCACTGATCCTTTTGGTGGGCCCACGCATATTTTCCCCTGGGACAATTATCCCGATCCGCTGGAAAGAGCGTATGCGAAAGCAGATGCGGCTTTTGATTTTATTACCAGGCTCGGACTGCCGTATTACTGCTTTCACGATGTGGACGTGGTAGATTATACCGATGATATTCAGGACAACGATAGGCGCCTTAAAGCCGTTACAGAATATCTCAGGCAAAAGCAAGGCGAAACCGGCGTAAAGCTCCTTTGGGGCACGGCCAATCTTTTTTCGCATAAGCGGTACATGAACGGCGCTTCCACCAATCCTGATTTTCATGTACTGGCACATGGTGCGGCACAGGTAAAGGCAGCCCTTGATGCAACGATTGAACTGGGCGGTGAGAACTATGTTTTCTGGGGCGGAAGGGAAGGTTACATGACGCTTCTCAACACCAACATGCAGCGGGAAAAAGAACATTTTGCCCGCTTCCTTCACACAGCGAAAGACTATGCAAGAGCGAATGGATTTACCGGAACGTTCTTTATTGAACCAAAACCGGCAGAGCCATCCAAGCACCAGTACGATTATGACTGCGAAACCGTGATTGGTTTTCTCCGCCAGTATGATTTATTAAATGATTTTAAGATCAACATTGAAGTGAACCATGCCACCCTTGCCGGACATACATTTCAGCATGAACTGCAGGTAGCTGCCGATGCCGGTGTGTTGGGATCTATTGATGCCAACCGCGGCGACTATCAAAACGGCTGGGACACGGATCAGTTCCCCAATAACCTAACCGAATTGACAGAAGCTATGCTGGTGTTCCTGGAAGCAGGCGGATTGCAAGGCGGCGGGGTCAACTTCGATGCAAAGATTCGTCGCAACTCCACCGATACCGATGATCTGTTTCATGCGCACATTGGCGGGATGGACACCTTTGCAAGAGCACTCATCGCGGCTGATGCCATTCTTCAAAAGTCTGCGTATAAGAAGTTCCGAACAGAACGTTATGCTTCCTTCGACAGCGGAAAGGGGAAAGAATTTGAAGCCGGAAAACTCTCGCTGGAAGACCTCCGTGAGTTTGCTATTCAGAATGGTGAACCGGAAAGAAGAAGCGGCAAACAGGAGTGGCTGGAAAATATTATCAATCAATACATCTAAAACCATATTTTTATTCCCAATACTAGAGCTTACTAACCCATTTAAATTTGCTGAATGAACCGTCTCCAACTGAACGATTACCTGGTTTTTATTTTCTATTTCATTGTCGTAGCCGGGTATGGTTATTACGTGTATAACAAAAAGAAAAAGAAATCGGTTTCTGCTTCCCACGATTATTTCCTGGCCGAAGGCTCCCTGACCTGGTGGGCCATTGGCGCCTCGCTGATTGCCTCTAACATTTCTGCCGAACAGTTCATTGGCATGAGTGGTAACGGTTTCAAAATGGGACTGGCCATCTCTACATACGAATGGATGGCAGCCGCTACGCTGATGGTGGTAGCGATCTTTTTCATTCCGGTTTACCTGCGGAATAAGATATACACAATGCCGCAGTTCCTAAGCGAACGCTATAACGGGACGGTGGCTATGATCATGGCAGTGTTCTGGCTTTTGTTGTATGTGGTGGTAAACCTCACATCCATCCTGTTTCTCGGAGCACTCGCCATTAGCAGCATCTCGGGCATCAGCTTAACAGCGTGTATGCTTTTTCTTGCGGTCTTTGCTATTATTATTACGCTGGGTGGTATGAAGGTGATCGGTTATACGGATGTTATCCAGGTATTGTTTCTGATCCTTGGTGGATTAGTAACCACGTACCTCGCACTTGACCTGGTAGCCGAACATTATGGTGGCAGCGGGATGGTAGAAGGCTTTAAGCATCTGACCAAAAACGCGGATGATCATTTTCACATGATCTTCAAAAAAGATAATCCTAACTACATTTCTCTTCCCGGCATGACGGTTTTGATTGGTGGTATGTGGATCGTGAACCTGAACTACTGGGGATGCAACCAGTACATTACACAAAGAGCCCTGGGTGCCGATTTGCAAACAGCACGAAAGGGTATCCTGTTTGCTGCATTCCTGAAACTCTTAATGCCGGTGATTGTTGTGTTACCGGGTATTGCTGCGTTTTTACTGCACCAGGAAAATGTATCGGTTGGCAATGTAAACATGCAAAGCGCTATTGGTGTAGGAAATGAGATGGTGCAGGATAAAGCATACCCTGTTCTCTTAAATCTTTTACCTCCGGGCCTGAAAGGACTAGCGTTCGCTGCACTAACGGCTGCTATCGTAGCTTCTCTTGCCGGAAAGGCAAACAGTATTGCTACCATCTTTACGCTTGATATCTATAAAAAGAAGATCAATGTAGAAGCAAGTGAAGGCAAGATGGTGAACATTGGAAAAATTACCGTGATCGTTTCCATGCTTTTAGCAGTATTAATCGCTCCATTTTTAGGCATTGATAAAAAAGGCGGTTTCGAGTTTATACAGGAGTACACCGGTTTTGTAAGCCCTGGTATTTTTGCCATGTTCCTGCTTGGTTTCTTCTGGAAAAAAACAACGTCAAATGCAGCCTTGTTTGCCACCGTGGGCGGGTTTGCGTTTTCGGTTATGTTCAAGTTCTTACCGCACATCATGAACCTGCAGTTCCTGGAGCCACTGGGTTTTGCACTTCCGGTTACGCAGGAAGGCGGCAGCATCCTTTATGAGATTCCTTTCCTTGACCGGATGGGCTTTGTATTCGTGATTTCCGTTATTGGAATGGTGATTATAAGCCTGATTGAAAACAAGAGAGGTGTAGTGCCGAAGGGCTTGATCGTGGAAAGACAAATGTTCCGGATGTCGCCTGGTTTTGCGGCAGGGGCATTAATTGTTTGCGGCATACTTGCAGCCTTGTACACGCTTTATTGGTAAACGATTGAATACGGATTTAAATTTCTGACAGCTTTCGCGATATACTGCGAAAGCTGTTTTTTTGCACTATCACTAAAAAACAAATTCAACTGAAGCTTATGCAGATGGAACACACAATGCGCTGGTTTGGTCCAGCCGACCCGGTAAGTTTATGGGATATCCGGCAATCGGGATGTACCGGCGTTGTTACCGCTTTACACCATGTTCCGGTAGGAGAGGTTTGGTCAACAGAAGAAATTAATAAGCGCAGGCTGGCGGTGGAGGAAGCAGGCATGACCTGGACGGTGATTGAATCGCTTCCGGTAAGTGAAGACATCAAAAAACAAACAGGGGCTTACAAGCAGCATATTGAAAATTATAAGCAATCGCTTCGCAATGTTGCCGCCTGCGGATTAAAAGTGGTCACATATAATTTTATGCCGATTCTTGACTGGATGCGCACC
>DASVSM010000087.1:0-2542 GCA_036388115.1 Flavisolibacter sp. | reverse complement strand
TACCGCACACAAAAAAGCATCTCGGTTTTCTTTAGCGATATTACGGCAAGAAAGGTGGCCGGAGAAGAGTTACAGAAGCTATCATTAATAGCAAGACAAACCGACAACCCGGTCATTATCCAGGATGCAACGCGAAAGGTGCAATGGGTAAATGATGCCTTTATAAAGATATCAGGCTACCATTTTGACGAATGCATCGGGAAGCCGATCACCGATATTTGCGACGGGCCGGAAACAGACCCTGAAATAATCCGGTATGTGGCTGAAAAGGCAGCGAAACATGAACCTTTCCGCATAGAAGCACTCAACTATAAAAAGAACGGTGACACCTATTGGTCGGACGTTTCCTGCCAGCCTATTTTTGATGAAGCAGGAAATGTTATACAGTATTTTTCAATTGCCACGAATATTACTGAGCGCAAGCACCTGGAGAAACAATTACAGAAAGAGCAGCGGAAGCGGCAAACGAAGATTGCAGCCGCCACACTAAAGGCCCAGGAACGGGAACGGGCCATTGTCGGGCAGGAACTGCACGATAATGTGAACCAGGTATTGACCACCGTTAAGTTATACACAGAAATGTGCCGTGATGGGATTGGTGACACAAAAGAAATCATGAACAAATCAATCCAGCTTTTACAAAACTCCATTACTGAGATCCGGGGTTTGTCCAAACGACTTTCTGCTCCTTCGCTGGGGAAAATAAAACTGGCCGATACGATCAAAGAGTTGATAGCCGCCATTGACCTAACCAAGAGGATAGCTGTTAGTTTGGAGACCTCCGGGATTGAATCGTTAGAGGTTGAACAGGAAATTCACCTGGCCGTTTACCGGATATTGCAGGAGCACCTTACCAACATTTTGAAACATGCAGATGCGGGTTCGGTGCAGGCATCCATCGACCTGCTGGTAGGCCATGTTCATGTACATGTAAAAGACGATGGAAAAGGATTTGATACGCGGAAGAAAAGCGGCGGCATTGGCATCACCAATATGATCACAAGGGCAGAAAGCCTCGGAGGAACGCTAAAGTTGATCAGTTCGCCGGGGCATGGTTGCGAATTGGTTGTGATGCTTCCTTTGCCGGCATAGAGAGATTGAAATGTTTATTTCATCAATGAGCTTTTTTACTTCTTTACCGAGGAAAGTTTTTATTTACCTCTTTTAACAACAGAATTGAAATTCTTCCTGTAAATTACATGAGTATTCATCCATCAAAAACCATTTAAACGTAATACAACTATGAATTGGAGAGATGTTCTGGCGGTGTTGCTCGGCATAAAGAAACCTCAACCGGTTTTGATTCCCATCCCAAAAGAGGCCAACCAGTCCGCAAAAAAATAAAAGAATTAAAGATCGTTTCAGTGACCTCCTGTTTCAAGCAGGGGGTTTTCTTTTTTTATCTTCATGCCCTTTAATACTGTATGAAAAAATACTTCCTCCTGCTGCTGCTTCCATTCTCTTCCGTTGCCCAAAATTTTACAGCTGCTGAAATTGCCCGGTGGGAGACGCAGGCCAAACAGGTGACGGTTGTAGAAGACAACTGGGGCATTCCGCATATCTATGGCAAAAAGGATGCTGACGCTGTCTTTGGATTATTGTATGTGCAGTGCCAACAAAATTTTTCAAGGGTAGAAAGAAATTACCTGGAAATCATGGGACGCCTTTCTGAAATAGAAGGCGAACGAATGCTTTATGAAGATCTGCAAATGCGGCTGATTTACGATAGCGCCGCTGCAAAAGCCGATTACGGAAAAAGTCCGCAATGGTTTAAAAACCTGCTCAATGCATTTGCCGATGGTGTCAACTATTATTTATACAAACACCCCGAAACAAAACCTCTGGTATTAACACGGTTTGAACCCTGGTTTCCCTTAATGTACACCGATGGCAGTATTGCGCCTACACAAACAGGAGGTTTAACCGTTCAGGACCTGGAAAATTTTTATGAAGGAAAAGATGCGGCAACTTCCTTTATAAGACCTGAACTTTCTATCAACAACTTCACGCCAAACGGTTCCAATGGATTTGCCATTGCACCTTCAAAAACTGCTTCCAAAAATGCGATTCTTTACATCAACCCGCATGTAACGTTCTACTTCAGAACCGAAGCACATTTAGTTAGCGAAGAAGGATTGAATGCATACGGCGCCGTTACCTGGGGACAATTTTTTATCTACCAGGGATTTAATGAATATTGCGGCTGGATGCATACATCCAGCTATGCTGATGTGGCAGATGTGTATGAAGTCGAAGTAAAGAACAACAAAACAGACAACTTCTACATTTACGACCGCGACCAGATCATGCAGGTGCATAAAAAACAAATCAGCATCACGTATAAAAACGCAAACGCAGTATCGGAAAAAACTTTTCCTGTCTACTTCACTCACCACGGGCCGGTGATGGGTAAGCGTAGTGATAAATGGCTCTCATTAAAAGAAGCTAATCGCTCCTTAGCTGCATTAATGCAATCATGGCTTCGCACAAAGGCAAATGGCTTTGAAGGGTTTAAGAAGGTGATGGAACTGCGCAGCAATAA
>DASVSM010000086.1:0-3506 GCA_036388115.1 Flavisolibacter sp. | reverse complement strand
CAGTTCAAACTGCCGGCCACATCAAACAACAATCCCATGTCTTTTCCGTCGGAACCGCTGTTGTTGGCAGGACCTGCCGTTATTGTAAAATCCAACAGTGGATTGTTAGCACCACTGTTAACGCTTGCCTGCGCTGCCATTTGCGGATCTTGTCCAGATACATTGCCACCACCATCTACATTGCCGTTAACTGTCCATGGCGCATCGCTACCAGCTGTAAACGTGATGTTGTTGTTGAAGGTGCTGCTGCTTAAATTATTGGCTGCATTACGGTGTACAAAAATATTATTAGTTAAAATAAGGAAGCGGCTATTGCCTGTAAAAATATCCTTGCCTCCGGAAGAAGGGCCGTAAAAAAGATTGTGATCAAACAGAACGTTTACCGTGTTCACAAATGACTGAATTGATGCGCTTATACAACATCCGGTTTCGTAAAAAATGTTATTCTGAAAAATAAAATTCTGCAGCGTATAGGTGGCATTGGTGTTTACTCCGGCATTATCAAACCAGTTGCCTTCAAATAAATAGCCGTTTATTGTACCTCCTGCCGAAGGAGTAATATTGAAATTACTGCTTGAAAAACGGTTTCGGATCAACCTGATATTGTTGACGCCTAGTGTAACAATTGAAAGTCCGCCGCTTACCATCAAACCCTGAAGCTCGGTACCTGTTGTACCCGCACCGGTTAATGTCACCTGGCCAACAACGTTTACTACGTGCGGCAGGTTTTTATTTGGGCTCCATCCAGGCCCTATGATGACAAGTTGCTTGTTGGTAATAGTGAAGCCATCATAGGTATTCGGCGATCCGTGCACATAAACAGTATCGCCGGTAGCAGCGGCATTAACCGCTGCCTGGATAGTGTTGAACTGCGCAATGGTGCTGGGGTTATTGCTAACCGTTCTGATGGTGGCAAAAATTTGTGTGGTTAAGAGCAAAAAAGTAAAGGAGTAAAAAAGACGTTTCATGACTTCTGGTTTTGTATTGTAAAGCTGCGTTTAAGAACAATCGAAGTCAATCGCTAATTGTAGGGAGAGATGAGTGGTGAACGATCAGGAATCAGCCCTCATTTTCAGAATAGAAAGTAAGAGAGATACTTAACCCGGTACCGGCTATCTCTTTTTGTGTGAATGTTGGTAACAATAAGCTGAAAGCTAATAGCCTTTTTCTAATGAAGATTTTTATAGTAAAAAGCAATGGCTTCGCCTAACGAAGCAACATGAAGCTTTTCGTAACTGTTCTTGGTGTGGGTGCGAACCGTATGAAAGCTTAGTCCAAGGCGGTCGGCTACCATCTTGTAGCTAAGTCCCTCTGAGAGTAAAGTCAATACTTCCGTTTCCCGCTGGCTTAAGGGGTTGTTTATTCTTTTGGGCTGAAAGAAGTCCAATACTTTTTGTGCGATGCCGGGGTTCATCACGGCGCCACCTTCATTCACTTCATGGATGGCTTGTAAAATGCGCTGCGGGGAATCTTTTTTCAGGATATAACCACTGGCGCCGTTGCGTATGCTGTTAAACACTTTTTCGCTATCATCAAATACGGTTTGCATCAGCACCTTCACTTGCGGAAACTTTTGCTTTATCATGCGCAGTCCTTCAATGCCATCCACATTGGGCATATTGATGTCCATCAGCACTACATCAGGATGGTACTGCACCATGTCCTGCGGCACATTGGAACAATCAGGGGCCGCACCTAAGAACTCCATCTCCGGCGTTAGTTCGAGCAGTGCTTTTAAGCTATCCCTTCTCGAATCATTATCATCGTAAACAAAAATCCTGATTGGCATATTGTAAAAGTAGTGTCATCTTTCAGCGAAAGCTATCGCTAATTTTAGTGAGTGGCAAAAGTGCCGAAACGGTTGTGCCTTTCCCCGGACTGGTTATCAATTCATAGATTCCGCCCAGGTCCAACGTTCGTTGCTCCATGTTGGAAAGCCCGGCGCCTTTGCGAAGCAGGGATTCTTTTTGAAAGCCAATTCCATCGTCGGCAATCTGTATGCACAGGTGCCCCGCCAGCTTTTTTATATTGACGGAAACATGGGAAGCTTTGCTGTATTTAAGTGTGTTGTTGACTGCTTCTTTAATGATCAGCAGGATATTCTTTCTTGCTTCCATGTTGCGGATGGTGTTCTCAATGCCGTCTTCAATAACAATGCGATAATTAATGTTGGCAGCGCCTAAAACATCAGCTACAAAATTCTTGATCCGCTCTTCCAGGCTTTGATCGCTTCCAGGCTTGATGGACCAAACAATATCACCGATATTTTCCAACACAAGCGATGACTCTCTTGCAATTTTCCGGAGCATTTCTTTTGCCTGCGCCGGCCGGTCTTCCATCAGGCGTTCTGCAACGGCACTATAAACCTGCAGACTGCTTAAAGAAGAACCCACATCGTCATGCAGGTCCTGGCTGATTTTGTTCTGCAGGCGAACAACCTCCAGTTTCTGTTTGATTTTATAACGATAGAAAAGAAAACCGGCAGCCAATAAAATCAGCAGCAGCAACAGCAGGTAGACTCGTGTGTTGGCAATCTCGTTTTGTTGCGCCGCTTCTTTTACCTGCAGGTTCAGTAGCCGTGTTTCATTTTGTAAACCCGCATTGAGAATACTATTCATTTGCTGGTTTTGATGACGGGTTTGCGTGCTTAAGAGGTCCGCTTTTAGATGCAGCGCTTCCACTAAGAGATCTTTCTCACTGAATTTTTCATAAAGCACAATGGCGCCGTCTAAGAACTGTCCTTTAAAAAGATTGTTGATGGTTGTTTTCTCGTGAAGCAACCCAAAACCTTTTTGCAGCCATGTTATGCTTGCCACTTTGTTTTGGATAAGATCGGCAGCTGAAGCAAGGCCGCCGTAGTTAATCAGCGCCACATCAAAATCAGTTTGATCACCCATAACTTTTAACGACTGGCTAAAATAATAAAAGGCAGAATCAGCTTTTTTTTGTTTGAGAAAGACAGAACCAAGATTATAGTTCGCCAATGCCATGGCACGGCTTGAACCTGCTGCTGCTGCTTCTCTTAACGAAAGGCGGCTGAAGTAAATTGAACTATCCAGTGCGTTTTTCTTTTCAAAGGCTTCGGCCATATTTCCGTACAAATGATGCGGCATCGACAGATTATTGTATCGTTCCGGGTATGGCGGTTGCCTGATAAAGGAGATGCCCTGGTAGAAAAGTGGAACCGCTTTCGAAAAGCTATCGAGGTTAATATAGAACAGGCCTAAAAAATTATAGCTATCGGCCAGCAGCAGGCTGTCGTTCAGCTTTTGTGCAATGGAAAGTGACCTCTCCGCTTCCTGCAGTCCCAAACGTTGCAAGCCATTGTAGTAGTAAACTTCTGCCTGGCGACTGGCAAGAAAATAGTTAAACAACGATGGTTCTTTCAGCGGCAGTTGTGTTGCAATTTTATTGAGCCACAGCTGTGCGGAATCATACTGGTCTTCCTCCATAAATGAATCCGCAATCAGAAAAGAGGTACGAATGTTAGCTTCCGCTGTGCGGTT
>DASVSM010000085.1:0-3490 GCA_036388115.1 Flavisolibacter sp. | reverse complement strand
AGCCGCCAACGTTACGCTGCAATCTACTGCCGGTGGTTTAAGCGAGATTGTTGTTGTTGGTTATGGCACGGCCCGGAGGAGAGACTTGACAGGTTCTGTAACGACCGTTACGTCCAAAGATTTTCAAAAAGGAAACATCACTACTCCAGAACAATTGATAGCGGGTAAAGTAGCCGGTGTACAGATCACATCCAATGGTGGACAGCCTGGTTCTGGTAGCAGAATCCGGGTTAGAGGCGGTTCTTCTTTAAGTGCCAGCAACGATCCGCTGATCGTTGTGGATGGTGTTCCGCTGGACAACGGCGAAATTTCCGGTGGAAACAATCCTTTAAGCTTTATTAACCCGAACGACATCGAATCGTTCACCATATTAAAGGATGCTTCTGCGGCAGCTATTTATGGAACCCGTGCTTCTAACGGGGTAATCATTATCACAACAAAAAAAGGCCGGAGCGATAAACTGCGTGTCAACTTTAGCACGGTCAACTCTGTTTCACGCAATGTAAAGCAAGTAGAAGTATTAACCGGCGACCAGGTTAGATCCATTGTAAGCCAATTTGGTAATTCTTCTCAGAAAGCCATGGTGGGAACAGCCAATACCAACTGGCAGGATCAAATTTATCAAACTGCACTGGCTTCAGACAATAACCTCACCTTTACAGGTGGTATCGCCAAGCTTCCTTATCGGTTGTCTTTGGGTTATTTAAATCAGGAAGGTGTATTAAAAACAGATCATCTGAATCGGTATTCAGCATCTCTTGCCTTAAACCCCACCTTCTTTGACAATCATCTGCGGGTGGATATTAACCTGAAAGGAACTTTGCAGAAGTACCGTTTTGCTAATACCGGTGCAATTGGCACTGCTGTTTATTTTGATCCGACGCAGCCGGTTTATTCAAATAGTAAAAAATACGGCGGTTATTTTGAGTTTCTGGATGCTCTCGGTTTACCAAACACTTTTGCAACCCGCAATCCGCTTGCAATGTTATTTGACACCGAAAACAAAAGCAATGCGAAACGAAGCATTGGTAATGTGCAATTTGATTACAAGATGCACTTTTTACCGGAATTAAGAGCGAACCTGAACCTCGGATATGATATCTCGAAAGGGGAAGGAACAAATTATGTCTCGGACAGTTCTGCTCTCGAATATAGAACTGCCGGACATAGCAATCAATATCGTCAGAAAAAGCAAAACCTGCTGTTAGAGTTTTATCTCAATTATGCAAAAGACCTGACTGCTATTAAAAGCCGTATTGACATATTAGGCGGTTATTCTTATAATAACTTCCAAACCGTTAGCTACAACTTTGCTTCATATAACGCTAGAGGAGAAAAATTCCCGAACTCAGATCCTGTTTTCCCTTTCGACCGTCCGGAAAACACGTTGCTTTCTTATTTCAGCCGGTTGAATTTTACATTTAATAATAAATATGTTTTAACGGCTACCGTACGTCGCGATGGTTCCTCACGCTTCGCACCGGCCAACAGGTGGGGAACCTTCCCTTCTTTTGCGCTTGCCTGGCGAACCAAAGACGAGGGCTTTCTTCGAAACAGCAATGCTGTTTCTGACCTGAAAGTACGGCTGGGCTATGGTGTTACCGGTCAGCAGGAAGGTATTGGTAACTACGACTATCTTTCCTATTATGCCTTGAGTAATACGTCGGCAACTTACCAGTTTGGCAACTCGTATTATCAAATGTACAGGCCAGGTGGTTTCTATGCCAATAGAAAATGGGAGGAAACCTCTACCTACAACGCTGCCCTTGATTACGGCTTCCTTGGAAATCGCATCACTGGTAGCATTGATTTTTATCTGAAGAAAACGAAAGACCTGTTAAACAGTATTCCAGCCCCTGCCGGAACAAATTTCAGTGCTTTTGTTTTAGCCAATGTCGGTAGCATGGAAAACAAAGGTGTTGAGTTCAGCATCAATGCTACGCCGGTAAAAACCAGTAATTTTTCATGGGACGTGTCTTATAATGTAACTTATAACAAGAATACGATAACAGGATTGACGGTTATTCCCGATGATCCTAATTATATTGGTTTTCCAACCGGTGGCTTGTCTGGTACCGGAGGGTTTGCTTTTATCAACTCCGTTGGATTCAGCAGAAGTACGTATTACCTCTATCGCCAGGTATATGATAAAGACAGTAAACCCATCGAAGGCTTGTTTGAAGATATCAACCGGGATGGTATCATTAACGAACAAGATAAATACAGAAGCAAAAGAGCGGATCCCAATGTTTTCATGGGCTTTAGCACCAATGCCAACTATAAAAACTGGTCAGCGGGTTTTGTAGTGCGGGCTAGCTTCAACAATTACGTTTATAACAATGTATATAGTAACAATGGCCGTCAAAATCAGATCTTGGGGCAGGTAACGGGCAATGCCTCTGTGAACTATCTGGAATCCAGATTTGTTGGCACCTCGGAACAACAGATCCTTAGCGATTATTACCTGCAAAACGCCAGCTTTTTACGAATGGATAATTTTAATATCGGGTACAACTTTGGTCGGGTCATGCGTTCGAAAGCCACTTTGCGGGCTAATGCCACAGTGCAAAATGTGTTTGTGGTCACCAAATATACCGGGCTGGATCCAGAAGTTGGTAATGGCATTGATAATAACATTTACCCCCGTCCGCGTATTATTTCACTGGGTTTAAACCTCGATTTTTAATTTATTAAAGCTTATTACTTGTTATATGAAACAACAAAATTCTAGCATGTTGGTGGTCTCGTTGGTAGCCCTGCTATTTATCGCAGGCTGTACCAAAAAATTGGACCTTGTTCCGACAAACGATGTTACAGCCGAAACAGTGTATAGCACGCCAGAAGGCTACCGTCAGGCTATTGCAAAAGTATACGGTGCCATGGCCCTTATAGGAAATGGAGGTGCCACCGGCAGCCGCGATATTCCGCAGGAAATTTATCCGGATGAAGGTTCGTCTGATTTTTTACGCCAGTTATGGAACTTCCAGTGCGTAACAACCGACGAAGCCGTCTGGACCTATACTGACCGGTTTGACCCGGTGGGTTTACATCAGTTTAACTGGACATCAGACCACCCCAGCGTTAAAGCTTTGTACTACCGCAGCTTTTTCCAGATTACGTTAGCAAACGATTTCATTCGACAGGCTTCAGATGAAAACTTAAGCAAAAGAAATATCTCCGGAACTGAGGTTGACAATATTCGCCTTTTTCAGGCAGAAGCCCGCTTTCTGCGTGCCTTTCAATACTGGGTGCTAATGGACCTGTTTGGGAATCCGCCTTTTGTCACTGAAAATGATGCAATTGGTGTAGGTCTGCCAAAACAAATTCAAAGAAAAGAACTGTTTAATTATATTGAAAGCGAATTAAAAGCGCTTGAATCAATACTGCCTGCACCACGTGCAAATGAATATGGACGGGCCGACCGGGGAGCTGTGTGGGCTCTGCTTTCCCGCATATACCTGAATGCTGAAGTGTACGCCGGCGCCGCCCG
>DASVSM010000084.1:0-9604 GCA_036388115.1 Flavisolibacter sp. | reverse complement strand
AAAGAGAAATGATGCGTATCGTTGCAGTCAATGCCTGATATACATTCCATATTACAACACTATTGGGGTTACGAGCAGTTCCGTCCGCAGCAGGAAGAAATCATTCAGTCTGTTCTAGCCGGAAGGGATACCCTGGCGTTGCTTCCAACAGGCGGTGGAAAATCAATTTGTTACCAGGTGCCTGCACTGGCCCGGGAGGGCATCTGTATTGTGGTTTCGCCGCTTATTGCCCTGATGAAAGACCAGGTGGAAAATCTGAAAAAGCGTGGCATTGGCGCTTTGGTCATCTATTCCGGCATGCCGCGAAAAGACATTGTCCGAACACTGGAAAATGCACGACAGGAATATTTCAAGTTTTTATATGTCTCCCCCGAGCGATTGGAGACATCACTCTTCAAAGAATATCTTCCAGCGTTAAGCGTAAACCTCATTGCTGTAGATGAAGCCCACTGCGTTTCTCAATGGGGCTATGATTTCCGGCCTTCTTATTTAAAAATTTCAGCGCTGCGCGAAGAGCTGCCGGATGTTCCGGTTCTAGCTGTCACGGCATCGGCAACAGAAGCGGTGCAGAAAGATATTTGCAGGAAGTTAGCGGTATCCTCGATTCCCCAACGGGGGAGCTTGCACTCACAGCCCTCACCTGCAGGAGTAAAAGAAAAGAATACTGCTCCATTGAAAAGCGGGGTTCGTGCAGTAGGTTCCTCCTCCTTGGCAGCGTCAGAGGAGGGTGGGTTTGCTATCTTCCGCCAGTCTTTCGAAAGAAAAAATTTGTCCTATTCTGTTTTCCAGGTTGATGCAAAGGCAACTAAACTGGTTGATATTTTAAAGAAAGTTCACGGCAGCGCCATTGTCTACTGCAAAAGCCGCAAGCGAACAACAGAGGTAGCTTCGCTTCTGCAAATGCATGGCTTACCGGCCAGCTTCTATCATGCAGGTTTAACAGGCGAAGAGCGGAGCAAGCGCCAACAGGATTGGGTCGATAACAAAACCCGCATTATCGTTTGCACCAATGCGTTTGGCATGGGTATCGACAAACCCGATGTGCGAACCGTAGTGCACATGGATGTGCCGGATTGTTTGGAAAACTATTACCAGGAAGCCGGCCGCTGCGGACGGGACGGTAAGAAAGCGTATGGTGTTTTACTTTACGATGGAAAAGAAGTGGAAGAGTTAGAAAATCTTCACATTAACCGCTATCCATCGTTTGAAACAATAAAACAGGTGTACGAAGCATTAGGCAACTTTTTGCAAATACCAGTGAACGACGGACAGGACAGAAGTTACCCCTTTCGCTTTGATGACTTTGTTCGCAATTTTAACTTAGGCGTTCACCCGGCATTGTATTCCCTGCAGGCTTTGGAAAGCGATGGCTGGATAGACTACAATGAAAAGAATTTTGTTCCTTCGACCCTTGTATTCACCACTTCAAAAGACCTGCTTTATGAATTTTACCAAAGCCACCCGGAGTATGAAGATCTTCTCACTGCCATGTTAAGAACCTATGAAGGCATCTTTGACTTTCCTGTTTTTGTTTCAGAGGTTTTTCTCGCAAAGCTGCTGCGCAGTGATGAAAAAAAAATCAAGACCAGGCTTCAAAAAATTACAGGGTACGGCATCATCCGCTACATGCCACAGAACGATGCGCCGCAAATTGTTCTTCGAAAGAACCGGGTAGCAGTCAACGATCTCCAGATCAATCTCACTGCTTACAATGCCCGGAAAGATAAATTCATCCAGCGGGTAAAAACCATGGTTAGCTACCTGCAAAGTACAGGGTGCCGGAGCCATTTCATTGGTCGCTATTTCGGTGATGAAGGTGCGGTGGCATGCGGCATTTGCGACAACTGCCTTGCCAAAAAGCAAGGTAATCTTTCGGTAGAAGAATTTGCTTCCATTGCTGCTGCTATTAAAACCCAACTTTCCTCCCGGCAGCTTACCGCGGACCAGCTTTTTATGGCTCTTTCCGCTATAAAAAAAGAACGTGCATGGCAGGTACTGCAGTTTCTCCAGGCAGAGAAAAAAGTTACGGTAAATCAGGCAGGTCTTTTGTGTACTACTCAGTGAAATTTTTCGATTGGAAAGTATGTTCTGCCATTCTAAAAATGCAGGGCATACGGCAGACTTTTGTAGTTGTGATAAAATCATTTCCTGATGGAATTTATTTGTGTGTTGTCAGTTGGCGGCTCGTTGGCTTCTTACCAAGTGCGAAAGGAAGAGATAGATAAATACACGGCTGTTCTGAAAACTAACAGCGGAAAGCGGGATGATCTGCCAGGTGAGATCCGGCTTAAAAAAAACGAGAATGGGTGGCATGGCGAACCCTGGCACCCGGAAATCGTTACAGGACTTGGGCATGCTATTGATTCGAATGGTTAATATTTTTCCGTTACCAGGCGGCTTTCCATTCTGAAGCTCAACATATTTATAAAACCGGCGAGTTTGGAAAGGTTTTTGGAAGAATTGGAAAAACCCAGTACCGTGAGTGAAAAAAAGATTTTGTTGTTAGATGATAATAAGGATCTGCTCCTGATCATGCAGATCATTCTAAAGGGCCAGGGATACGATGTGGTGCAGTCTAGCTGCGTGGAAGAAGCAGCGCAAAAAATAAAAATTCACAACCCTTCGCTTATTCTCATGGACGTTTTTATTAAAGAGCAGGATGGCCGTGAATTTTGCAGCCAGTTAAAGAGCGGAACAGATACAAACAATATTAAGGTAGTGATGATGTCGGGGATCGAGTCGGATAATGATTTGCTTTACCAGATTGGTGCTGATGATTTTATTCAGAAACCTTTCGACTATAATGACCTTCTGGAAAAAGTGCAGCGGCAAATGATGCAGGTAGAGGCGTAAAGGTTTATGGTTTGCAGTTGGTGGTTTGTAGTTAGTCAGGCTCATAACTCCTTTGTTAATGTTGGCAGGTTTGCCGACATTTTCTTTTTATGGACCAGAGGCCAGAATATCTATGAAGCGTTCGTTGCGTCGCACAGCGTGTACGTTTTGTAAGTTTATTGAGCACCTCACCCCTGACCCTCTCCATGAGGAGAGGGAGATCAAAGCACAGACACTAGCTTTTAGGTAATCATTTCTTTTCCGTTTCAAACTTTCCTGCTATTTATAACGCCTCTTGCCTTTTCTTCAATCTTCACCCTGCCTGCTATCATACCGACTCTTGCCTTGTCATCCCGGAATTAGATTCATTTCTATCTTCCTTCTCCCTTTGGAGAAGGTGGCGAAGCCGGATGAGGCCGAGGGGCCTTTGCACTGTAATTTGAAGTATGGTTGTAAAATTAGTGACTGATGGCTTTGTTTTCTTAAAGCACAATCTACAGATGCTTCCTGCGTCAGCAGGACAAGCAAGAAGCGTTATGGTAGGGTACAGGCTGAAAGCTGACGGCTAATAGCTCACGGCTCACTGCTGGTCACAAAAAAAGCCCATCAATCAGATGGGCTTCTAGCTATTTATTTTGATCGTTAAGCCGGTTGCAAGGTCTTATTGATTTTGATAATCTTCAGTTTGTTCAATAATAAAATTAAAGGATAGCAAGGATCAAACTCGCCTCTTTTAGCAGCAAAATTGCTGTGGCTTGGATGTACGTGGTGATTGTTATGATAACCCTCGCCAAACATCAGCCAGTCTATCTTAAACAGGTTTTTTGAGGTGTTGTCTGTTTCGAAATTTACATCACCGTATTTATGTGCATACCAGTTGATGATAACACCATGAAGCGGTCCCATCACTGCATGAACAGGTACCAGAATCAAAAACCATGGAGAAGGAGCAAACAACAGGTATAAGGCTGTATAAACAATAATCCAGAAAACTCTTGATGGCCAGCTGCTGGCAAACATGTCAAACGCTTTCCAGCCCGGAACATTCTTAGTAAAACGATCTTCTATCGGGGTTCTTTCGTACAGAATATCCGAATAGATTTTTTTTGTACGCCACATCATAGCGAACAGGTTTTTATCGTACGCAGGCGAGTGTGGATCCATTTCCGTGTCCGTATAAGCATGGTGCATACGGTGCATAATACCATAAGCTCTTGGGCTTAAATAAGAAGACCCCTGCGTTAACCACGAAAAGAAAAAGAAAAAGCGTTCCCATCCTTTACGCATGGTAAAAGAGCGGTGGGCTGAGTAACGATGCTGGAAAAAGGTTTGTGAAAACAGGGACAGGTACCAATGAAGTACGAAAAACAGGATAACAAATAACACGATAGTAAAACTTTAATGAAATAATCTCCTCTACAAATCTTACGCCGCAAGCTAGAGAAAGATTGAAGAAAATTGACAGGCACAAAATTAAGCCATTGAAAAACGTGATGCTGTTAATTAAAAAAATTAATTTTTATCCTAACCATTACTTAACAAGATAAAGTTTAGCTGTGAAGTGGTTTTGTTGTAAATTTGTAGTGTTAATGAGCATCGCATTTGGTTAAGTGGTTTTATCTAATCTGCTACGTTTTTTCTGCTATTAGTTTCACCCTTTACTTTCTTGCCTCGTGTCTCAATTTATTTAAAATTTTATTTAAGAAAGTATGAACATTTACGTTTCAAACTTAAGCTTCAACATTCAGGATGAAGACTTAAGAGAATTTTTTGCTGAGTATGGCGAAGTTTCTTCTGCTAAAGTGATCACTGACCGTGAAACAGGCAAAAGCCGTGGTTTTGGTTTTGTGGAAATGAGCGATAACGAAGCCGCTAAAAAAGCAGTTGCTGAGTTGGACCAGGCCAATGTTGACGGCAGAACTATTCGTGTAATGGAAGCCAAGCCGAAAGAAGATAACGGCGGCGGTGGACGTTCAGGTGGTGGTGGTTTCCGCGGTGGTAATGGCGGCGGTGGTTACAACAAAAACAGATATTAATCATAACTGATTTACTGAATTCAAGCCCTCTTTTTGAGGGCTTTTTTTATATAGTGCAAACGAGAACCGGCAATTGTAAACCTATCAAACGCAACCGGCAACTGCAGCGTAAGAAATAGAGTTTGAACCTTGTTGTTCTTTCCTTGCCATTCCGCTTTCCGTTTGCCAATAAACTATCTTAGCTTCAATTCTTTCGCTATGGTCTTCAGTAAAAATGCCTTCTTTTTTATTTTACTGCTATTGCTGACGCTCCCTTTTTTATTACCGAACGTTATCTGGCTGATCCGCTCCGAAAAAGCAACAGGGAAGGTAGAAGGCATAGGTGCTTCTTCCGGCTTAAGTTTAGGAAGAGATACGTATGCGCTGGTTAGTTTTACCACCGGAAGGGATACGGTCTACTTTCAGGGGAAAGATGATAATTATAAAGCTGGTGATATTGTTCCGCTGCATTATCAACCAAAGAATCCCGAAGATGCGAAAATTGCCAGTTTTTATTCGCTTTGGGGAAACACCATCGCCTACATGGGGGCGCCGCTCATCTTTTGGATCATCTCCTTTTTTGCACGGGACATTGTGCCGAATGGCTCAAACATCCGCATGGGCAAAAAGCCTTTTCTGAAGGTTATCCCACCAGTGAAAAGAAGGGGTTAAACCTTACAAAACCACCCCGGACTATCTTATTTTTGAAGAGTGCAGAGCCCCCTTCGCCATATTGCCCATTTTGATCTTGATGCATTTTTTGTTTCAGTTGAATTATTGAAAAATCCTTCCTTGAAAGGCAAGCCGGTTATTGTGGGTGGCGATGGTCAGCGTGGTATTGTAGCTGCCTGCAGTTATGAGGCCCGCAAGTTCGGCATTGAAAGTGCGATGCCGGCAATGACGGCAAAACGTCTTTGTCCGCAAGCGATTTTTTTAAAAGGAAGCTACGGCGATTACAGCAAGTATTCCCGCATGGTAACAGATATTATTGCCAATGCAGTTCCCGTGTATGAAAAAGCCTCGGTAGATGAATTTTACATTGACCTCACGGGCATGGATAAATTCTTTGGTGTAAAACAATACACAAGAGAACTGCGGGAAAGGATCATGAAAGAAACAGGGCTGCCTATTTCTTACGGGCTGTCGGCTAATAAACTCGTTAGCAAGATGGCTACCAACGAAGCCAAGCCAAATGGCTTTCTTGAAATTGAACACGGTAAGGAAACGGAATTTCTATGGCCTTTGCGTGTAGAAAAAATCCCTATGGTGGGGAAACAAACACAGCATCAGCTACAGGCTATTAATATCTACACCATCGAACAATTAGCCAAGACCCCTGTTGCCCAGTTAGAACATGTGTTTGGCAAATGGGGCGGCAAGTTGTGGGAGAAAGCGCATGGCATTTCTACATCGGAAGTGGAAGGTTACAGCGAACAAAAATCACTGTCGCATGAAAATACATTTGATGCTGACTTCGCCGACCTGACCTTTCTGCACAACGAATTGGTAAGGCTTACCGAAAAGAATGCACACGACCTTAGAAACGAAGACAGGCTTACCGGCTGCGTAACCGTCAAGCTCCGTTATTCCGATTTCACAACAGTTAGCAAACAGGAAGTGATTCCTTATACAGCACTCGACAATGTGCTGCTGGCAAAAGTAAAAGACCTCTTTACCCGGTTATATAAAAAAGGGCAGAAGGTGAGGCTGCTGGGTGTGAAGTTCAGCCACCTGGTGCCAATGACATTGCAGATGAATTTGTTTGACAAGGAAGCGGAAAAACTGCAGCTTTTTAAAACCGTTGATAACATTAAGGCACAATTTGGCAGTGATGTGATTAAGAAGGCATCGGGTGCTATGCAGCCTGCAAAAAAGAAAAGCAATCCGTTTGGGAAAGCAACCTAGCCATCCTGCACACGGTTAAAAGTTAAAAACTTTATCAATACAAGCCGGGTCTTGGCAATCTGCAAAACTGCCTCTATATTGCTTTTCTCAACCAACCAAATATGAACTGCAAACTAACCTGCCTGGCAATCCTTGCTTTTTTATCGCTTAAAAGTTTTTCGCAAACCGAAGATGTGACCAACGTAGCAAAAATCACTTTGCTTAATCCCGGTCTTAGTTATGAGGCCCGCATTGGTAAGTACCAGACTGCCTATGCACAGGTATTTATGAATTTGTCTGCCTATGGCGAAACCGACGGATTTGGAAACGCAGACTTTGATTTTTATTTCGATCCTGCCGTTACCCTTCAATACCGCTATTACTACAATGCAGAAAAGCGCCTTGAAAATGAAAAGCGCATCGAGAAGAACAGCATGAACTATGTGGCCGCAGTAGGAGAGGTCTTCTTTTCAAAAGTGCCATTGAAAGCTTTTTCTGCCGAGGAAGTCAGCCGCCGCCCGGTATACCGCTTTGGCGCGGTGTGGGGCTTGCAGCGCAACTTTGAAAAACATTTTAGTGTGGACCTTAACCTCGGGCTTGGTTACCTTTCTTCAAAAGAAACCATTTATACCACAAGAGCCGAAACAGTTAATGTGGGACAATTGACCTTTTTAGGACAACTCAATATAGGCTTCTGGTTTGGCGGAAAATAATGGCACATAACAGATGTTGCTGTTATGCTGCTGCTGTTAGATGCTGTCTTAAAATGAATGAGTAAGTGCGTTGTGACCCTGACCCTTCGACTTCGTTCAGGATGACAATCTCGAAGGGTGATGTAAGTGCCCTGCGATACACCGGTTTCGACAAGCTCAACCTGACAGGCTTTATAGGAATTTCGAAACATCTTGTACCAATATTTTCATGGCACAACATTTACAATAGTGGAAGCTCATCCCTAAAACTATTACGTTATGTTCTACCATGTACAATCGCTCATCAATCCAATTGTTCAGGACGAACCGGATCCATCGGCAGCCAATGCTTTACAGGAAGGCCTCGGCGGACAGTTTGGTGAGATGCGCACCATGATCCAATACCTCTTTCAAAGTTTCAACTTTCGCGGCAACGCCATTCCTTACCGCGACCTGATACAAGGCGTAGGTATTGAAGAAATCAGCCACGTGGAATTAATTTCAAAAACCATATCGCAACTGCTGGATGGTGCGCCGGGATATAAAGGCAGCAAGTTTGAAACGCCAGGCAAAGGCGGAAAGCCCGTGATGGATATGGCCAAGGAGCAGCAAAATCCTCATCACTTTATTGTGGGTGCGCAGGGTTCGTTACCGGTTGACGCCGCCGGCAATCCATGGAATGGTTCGTGGGTGCACGACCATGGTAACCTGGTGCTGAATTTAATGGACAACCTGGTGCTGGAGGCCACCGGCCGGCTGCAAAAATGCCGTATCTACCAGATGTCGTCAAACAAAACGTTGCGGGCAACTGTCTCGTTCCTGATCGTTCGCGACGAAGCCCACCAGGCCGCCTTTGCAAAGGCCCTGGAAACGCTGGGTGTAGACTGGAACAAGGTATTGCCGGTACCAAAATTCGATTCCTCAAAATTTCCTGAAGTAAAACGATTGCTGGATGCAGGAATCCACCGCGAGCAATACCATTTCCGGCTGGATAGTTCGGAGATGGAAAAGATCTTCAGCGGCGGCGCACCAATGAACGATGGAACGGAGCTGGTGACAATGAAAGAGCCAAGAGAAAGCTACCCGATCCCGTTGGCACCGGAACGGCCGGAAGAGTTTGCACCGGGTCTTGATCCGGAACTGCAGGAACTGGCAGATGCGCTGACAGCTTTCAAGGAGAACCTTGCCAATCCAAAGAAAATTTCTGTTGTGGCAAAAGGAAGCAGGAAAAAGTAAAAGCAGAATGATAAAAAAAGCCGTTGCAAGCCAACGGCTTTTTTTATTGCTAAATCTGTGGTAAGCTTCCATAGGGTTTCGCTGCAATAAGTATATTAGTCTTCTGTAAACCGACAACACCAATGCCGTTAAAAATATTTGCCACGTTTCTTTTGATAATTGTTTTCCAAAACCTTTCTGCACAAAAAATACTGATCAACGGAACGGAGGGTGACCGGCCGTTGCAATGGATAGATTTTAAAGGAACGCCTGATAACGCCAGCCCTTATTTTGCCTACACTGCCTGGAAAACGAATGTGAAATTCAGCGGTGTAACGTTTGATGGAGAGAAGGCAATTATGAAAGGTTTTGAAATGACAGTGGAGTTTGATGCCAAAAGTTCGTGGGTGAAAAAAGGAAAGGAAACCGATGAACTGCTGAAACATGAGCAAGGTCATTTTGATGTAGGACTATTATACATGCAGGAAGTGTTGCGCACTATAGCTTCCGCAAATTTTACCCGCAGTGGTTACAAGGATGAATTTCAAAAACTCGTTGAAGGAATTCACCATAAATATGTGGTTATGGGCGAGCTGTATGATAAAGAGACCAACCACAGTATCAAAAAAGAGGAGCAGGCAAAATGGAATGCCTTCTTCGCTGAGCAGGTTACCCGGTCATCGCTGTAAATTGCTTCCTATCATTTTGCTGTTGTACAAGAAGAAGCAGATCGGTTCCCTGAATGTTTATGCCTCGCTGTTGAAAATAAAAAGACAGTAAACAAAAGCCGGTGTGTGCAACGGCGAATGAACCTTTTTCGCAGCACCTTGTTGCACACAAAAACACTTTGGAAAAGAACAGCAAACATGGAGTTGCCGGTCCGCTGATGTGCTGGGACTTTTTTATGGAAGGTCATTTCCGCCGCATGCAGCAGGCGGAGAGTTATGTACAGCTTCGCCAGTTTGC
>DASVSM010000083.1:0-6573 GCA_036388115.1 Flavisolibacter sp. | reverse complement strand
TATTCAATTCCAGATAGGCTTTGTCGTTGCTGTAAGAGCCGTATTCGTTTTCCAATTGCACCATCAATACGTTCCCGCCATTTGTTATCAAAAATGGCACTAATTGCTTTGAAAGTTCGTTGATATATCCCGTGTAAGCTTTGACAAACCGCGGATCATTGCTTCGCACTTTTATCGAACTGTCCTTTAGCAGCCACCAGGGATAACCGCCAAATTCCCATTCTGCACATACATACGGGCTCGGCCGCAGAACCACCCACAGGCCTTCTTCCTTTGCGGCTTTTATAAAACCGGCAATGTCATTGTTGCCCCTAAAATCATACTGCCCCTGTTCCGGTTCGTGAACATTCCAGAATACATAGGTACCGATGGTATTCAACCCCATCGCTTTTGCCATCTTCATCCGGTGACGCCAGTATTCGGGAGGAATGCGGGTGTAGTGCATTTCACCTGATATCATTTGAAAAGGCTTGCCATCCAAAACAAAAGCATCCTCATTAAAACCAAACCTGTGTTTTTGTGCTCCGGCATAAATCGACAGCAAAAACAAAAAGAAAGAAAAGGCACTAACACGTTTATTTTTCATGGTGAGGAAGACGCCTATGATGCACCGGTTTCGACAAGCTCAACCTGACAGTCCTTATAGGCATTTTATACAACTTATGAACAAATCGCTATTGTTGATCATGTGCTGTTTACTGCTCCTTTTTTCAATCAAGATCATCAGGAATCATCGCAAAAGCTAAAGCATAAACACTGTTCTTGTCCAGTTCTTTCAGTGATGCTGTTTCAATGGTTACGGTCTCTCCTTCTGCCTTCCACTTCACCGGCTTTCCGGTTTGAAGCCAGATCATCTTACTGCCTTTTTTCGGCACGTTTCCTGTCCATATAATGTGTGCCGGAAGCGGCTGTCCGGCGGCAAAACAGGCGATGGCATAACGGCGGCTTGAATCTATCGACTGGGTGAAAAACACATCGCCATCGCGGTAAACCGCGGTTGTGCGGGTATTATAAATAGCTTCCCCGTTCTTCTTCATCCAGCTTCCGATTTCTTCCATCTTCTGCATGGCGCCGGGTGGTATTTCGCCCTGCGCATCAGGACCAATGCCTAAGAGCAAACTTCCGCCCTTTGCCACCACTTCGGCCATTTGCCGGATGACTTTCGATGCCGGTTTGTAATTGTCGTTGGGCACATAACCCCAGGCATCTCCCAGGGTGATGCAACTTTCCCAGGGCATATCAAGTTTCTTTTCCGGTATGCGCTGTTCAGGGGTCTGGTAATTTTCATAAGGACCATGAACCGTGCGGTCAACGATCAATAGTCCGGGCTGCACTTTGCGCGAAGCCGTGGCGATGGCGGGCATGTCAATGTCCTGGCTCCATGCAGGAATGGCAGCGCCCCAGGAACGCACTTCATCGTTCACCGTTTCCAGCGGACGCACCCAGCCGCCATCAAGCCAGAGAATATCCATGCGGCCGTAGCCGTGCATCAGTTCACTGATTTGATTCTGCGTATAAGACTTAAATTTCTCCCAGCGCCAGGGATGCTTGCGAATGTCGTAGTTGTTGTTGCGGTCAGCCGTGGCATAAAGCGGCCACCAATAGTTTTCGCTGTGCCAGTCGGGCTTGGAAAAATAAGCGCCGATCATGAAGCCTTCGTTGCGAAAGGCATTAAACACTTCTTTGGCTACGTTGGCTTTCGGGTGGGAACCAAAGGGGCCGCTGGTGATCTTGAAATCGGTTTGCTTTGTATCAAACATACAAAAGCCGTCGTGGTGCTTGGTGGTGAACACGAGGTATTTCATACCGGCGCCCTTTGCTGCGGAAGCCCAGGCTTGCGGGTTGAATTTTACCGGATTGAAATCTTTCTTCAATCCCCAGTACCATTTTTTGTAAGTGTCGTAATCCGATGTGCTATCACGGGTGATCCAGTCCTCGGAGCAAAGCGACCATGACTCAATAATCCCCGGCACGGCATAAAGCCCCCAGTGAATGATGATGCCAAATTTTTGGTTGCGCCATTGTTCCAGCTTGTTTTTTACCGCCGGGTCGGTGGGCCATTCGTAAACAGAAGACTGCTGGTGCAGGTTGCCCTGGCCAATGGCAAAGGCGTTCCATAAAATAAGGCAAAAAAGTATTCCTGTTCTTCGCATATCATTTCAATTTACAACTTCAGTGGCGCAGGTGTATTGTGTTTTACGATACCATTGAACTAAATAATTTAGCTGTTCGCAGATGAAAAGGTCCAGCCTAAGAATAAGTATAGGCCGGATAAAGATGGCTATATGAAGGACTGCTAAATATGTAAGGAACCGCTTTCATACAGTCATTTACTTTCCACCAGATTGGCTTCATCCAGCTTCCAGTTATAATCAAAGAAGCCTGCCAGCTTTACACCGTTGACTCCCGTTTGAAGCATTTCCAGATCAAAGATCATAAAGTCGGGAAAGCCGCTGGCGCCGGCAAAGTATTGATTGGCATTTGCCGCATTCATTCCCTTGAGCCCAGTGCCGCTTACAACGGCAACCGAAGCAACCGAAGAATTGCGTAGCGGCCAAACAAAATAGGCACCGAGGTTATCACCTGTCCAGGCTCTTTTGCCGGCCATTATTTTATTCCGCTCTACTTGTATCGGACAATCGGCAAGCAATTCTTTCCAGGCGCTGTTTGATGTTTTGTTTCCATAAAGCACCACGCCTCTGTTTTTGTAATTGTTGACGGCAAACTCTTTGTCGGAAACCATATCCACTGCACCGTTGCCGCGATAGTACCAGGTTTCTGCATCGTATTTTGCTTTTGCAAGGCTCCACTCGTTTTCTTCCCTGCTCCCGGCTGTTCCATAAACAAATACCATCCGGTTATTGAATGCGTCTTTGAATGTACCGTACCGTTGCGGGCCTTTCTGTGTTGCTGTATAGTTCTTTTCAATGACCCATTTTCCATTTTGCTGCAACAAAAACAAACTATCCCTTGCACTTGCTTTTGTATAGGTCAATGTGTCGCTTTTATCCAATGCAATTTTTAAGGCAGCACCAGCGGCAAAATCCTGCAGGCTTAGTTTCAGCAAGCGAACATTTTCCGTTGTTCCTGTAACCATGTTTCCGGCCCGGACCCTTTTTAATTGGATACGACTGTATTTTAACGGAAACAATTGTTGCTCAACCGAGGCCCAGCGAAAGGACGAAGAAATACCGGGACTTGCCGTTGTAAAATCAATACGGTCCACTGTACTATCGGCTGCCCGTTTATGCCATTTAAAAAAATCAAACAAAGGTTTCCAGTCCACACTCTGGTCGCCAAACCAGTGCTCACCGCCAGGATATTCATAATAACTTAAATCAGTATGAAAGCTGCCTAATGCCTTGCGCATCTGGCGTGCATAATTTACGGAGACCACCCTGTCGGAATCACCATGCAAAACATAAATGCCTAATGGTTTGTAGTTATCTGCAAGCTTCAGCACATCGCTCTGGTTGCCGGATCGAAGCAGCATTTGTTCCATAGGTGAACTACTGCTGTCGGGGATCAGGCCATCTGCAGAACCATAACCTTTCAATGTAGGATAACCGGAGCAAGGTGCAATGCCGGCCCATTTATCGGGATAAGTGGCGCCAAGGAACCAGGTGCCATGCCCGCCCATCGAGTGACCGGTGAGATAAATATGTTGCGGATCGGGTTTGAATTTTTCCTTCGCGAGTTGCAGCACTTCCAGTGCATCCAGCCGGCCCCAGTCTTCCCAGTTAAAACCACGCGGACGGCGATTGGTTGCTGCTACCAGGGTACCCCAATCCTTCGACTGATAGGCTCTTGCCTGGCCAATGGCTTCCACTCCGGCGCCGTGTACCGACAAGAAGAGGGCACTGCCTTCGCCTGTTCCTGGCAATTGTGGTGCAACGGCATAGTATTGCAGGCTGCCATCAATGTTTGAAACAAAGGTGGTGCTGTATTTATCAGACGCCCCAACAGCTTCTACTTGCACAATGGCTTCGTCCAGTGTTTTGCCTTTCTCCAGCAGCGTAATGCGGCAATCCTGTTTTCCTGCAGCCGTAACAGCACTGCCATCAAACCGGAACGGTACTTTGCGGGTTGATAATGCAGGTACAGAAGGCAAATCTGTGATTAGCTGTTTGCCCATCACAGTGCTCCTTATCTGCAGACCTTTTAACTCGTTTCCAGATGCATTGATCAGTACTACAGCACCTTGCAACCCATTGTTCTGACCGTTGGCGATGATACTAGGTAAGGTGGGGTCTTCCGTATTAAGCAAAACCGGTTTGGAAGGAAAGGTTAGACTCGCTATTGCGAACGTGCCTCTTACATACAGTTCGTTCAGGCCCTTCTTCAGTTTGACAGGTATATACAACCAGCCTGAATTGTAAGGATCACCGGCATGCGATTCGCCGTTGAAGTACAAGCCACTGCTGCCTCTAACATTCAAGAGCGCTGTACCTTCTTTGGCTGCATTGTAGGTGAGATACAGATAACCGCCCCTGCCAAAACCTCCACTGCCTCTGGCGCCTCTTCGGAACAGCCGGTTGGCACTGTCTGCTACCACCGGCTGCCAAACTATATCCTCACCATTTTCACCCTTTCCCCACACAGCGCCTTCCGCTGGTGTCTTAAGTGTTTTTGTATAAAGCTGGTAGGCCAACCTATCAGTATACAAGGCTTCCCTTCCATAACGGCTGGGGACAGATGCAACCAATGCATTTTTGAAATGGTACACGTCCTGTGCAAACGTTGCCAGGGTTATAAGAAAAATAGTAAGTAACAGAGTTGGCTTAAGAAGCTTCATGAGATGAATTGAAAATTTTAATTTTTATTATGCCTGAACAATGCTTTTGTCTTTTCCCAATTAAAGAAAACGGTCATACAACAAGACATCCAAGCAGCACGGGAAAAATGATAGGTCAAAGAATGCTGCTCTTCATAAACTATTGTGTCTCCGAGCAGCGATCCTAAAAGCCAAAAAATCCAGTTTGTAAGAAATGAAATACCAAGCTGTTTTATTGACGTCAAATTCATATACCAAATTTCAATCGTGTAAACATCTATAATTACTCCGCTTTTTGTTCAAAGTAAATTTTCTAATCGTAAGACCTTTAACCAGCGCGAACACATAAATGAATTATGTACAACATTCATCTTGAATGCATAGCAGGCCAAGATCAAAGTTTTATGCTTTCATCTCCCGGTTCATAAGGAACATAGATCATTAATAAGGTGAACATTTCCTTTTTGCTTTCCATGTTTTTCGTTTGCAGGATCCGTTGAGGAGGACTGTTTGGATTTAAGGGATTGTTGTGTGTATTGTCATACTCTCCTTCCATCACCAATGTTGAACCGGCGGGGATAAACGTCAATTGTTTCATCCGGTACAACTCCTGCCAACGGTAGTCCCACTGAGGAATAAAAACAAGCGGGATGGTATCCTTGGCCGGACTAACAGCATAGGCTTTAAAAGACTTTCCCAACAAATGCATATGTGGCCACACATACATCACTGACTGGGCACTCCGGGTAAACATTTTCAGTTCAAAACGGTTGATCTTGTTTGGTTCAATGACAAAATTTGGAGTGATATCCTTTTCTCCAACCCCTCCCGACCCAAAGCTGATGATCTTAATTTTTCGTTGAATGGGGTTGCTGCCCGTATGCAACCTGATACCAAAATCAATGGTTTCATTTACGGGAATGGCAGAAAAGTGCACAGTAAAAATGATGACACCTCTTTTCGGCATTACCCAGCCAAAATTTTCCGGATAACTTTCTCCTGACGATCCGGGGATCCATCCCGTGTAATATGCCGGGTGGCTTGTTAAATGATCATACTCTGCCTGGTTTGAAGCCGGATTATCCGTCTCAATAAATTTATTTCCTGCTGTTAAATTGACATTCAAGTCGTTGACAGAAAAGATACCATAGTTCACATGGTGAATAGCCCGTTTATTATCGGAGATTAATTCGATACCGGCGATATTGAATTCTTTGTCATATTCAAAGGGTACTTTAAATAAAACAAAACGTTCCGTATTATCACCTTTGATAGTGTAACGGAAATCGGATTTTATGGTAATGGTTCTCTGATCAGCTTTAATGCCTGGCAGTGATGTTGCCGGGTCAACAGCATTTGTACTCTTAGCGCCTTCTGCCTTTTCAATTTTTGCTCCCTTTGCGATCCAGTCCAGGATTGCCTTTTTGTCTTCCTTGCTAAGCGATTTATCATTTGAATAACTGCAATAGTCATTGTCAGCTTTCCATGGAGGCATATAGCCGGTTTCCACTACAGCTTTGATGGTGCTGATTCTTTTTTTTACTTCCGGATAAGTAGTTAAGGAAAAGGGGGCATCACCACCAATTTTGTGGCAGGACCCGCATTTGTTAACAATGATCTTCATGGCAGTGCCATGTTGGGCATAGACCGAAATGGAGATGATGCAAAAGATCAAAAGCGAAAAAATTTTTCTATTCATCCTGAGTTAATCTATAAAACAGCCTATTGGCTTACTATATTCCGGAACTGGTGTTTTGTTGGCTATTGCGCATATAAGGGCGTTTCTGACAAAGTTGATC
>DASVSM010000082.1:0-3312 GCA_036388115.1 Flavisolibacter sp. | reverse complement strand
CAATTTGGTTATGCGGAGAACGTAGAAGAAATGATCCAGCGCAGCAAGTTCGACCTGGTCTACATCGAAAATATTTCGCTCCTTCTTGATTTCAAGATCATGCTGCACACCTTGCGGATTATTTTTTTAGGAGAGGGCAAGTAAGTCCCCCTGTCCCCCTAAAGGGGAGACTTAGGTTGGTGAGGCTTTTGTTAGCAGTCTGTTTTAAAGAATAATCTTTTGTAATCCACGGCTGAAAAGACTTAAAGAATTCTGCAATGTACTCTATGGCGGAGCAGGCGTTATATAGAAGGAAAGGCTGCCAGCTTTATGAGCAGCTTTTTTCTTTTATAATGATTGAAATAGATAGCGTTTGATGGACCTAAGTCTCCCCTTTAGGGAGACAGGGGTATCTTCGTTACATGTTCACCAACTACACCTTCACCGCTGCCGACCGCTTCCTGCGTTATGTACAAATTGACACGCAGAGCAACCCGCTTTCCGATTCCCATCCCAGTTCTGAAAAGCAAAAAGACCTGTCACGCATTCTGGTGGAAGAATTGCAGGCCATGGGCATAGCCGATGCAGAGATGGACGAATGGGGTTATGTGTATGCAACCATTCCGTCGAATACTGATAAGCAGGTACCGACGCTTTGCTTTTGTGCACATGTGGACACGGCGCCGGATGCAAGCGGCACAGGCGTAAAACCGATCCTGCATAAAAATTACAATGGGGAAGAGATCATCCTTCCGGACGACCCGGCCCAGGTGCTTCGCCAGACAGATTTTCCTTACTTAAATAAACTGATCGGCCACGACATCATTACGGCCAGCGGTACAACATTGCTTGGTTCTGATGACAAAGCCGGTGTGGCCGAAATTATGGACGCAGCCAATTTTTTAATGACGCATCCTGACGTAAAACACGGGAAGGTCAGGCTTTTATTTACCCCTGACGAAGAGGTAGGAAAAGGGACTGCTAAAGTGGACATGAAGAAACTTGATGCGCAATTCGGATATACGTTAGATGGAGGAGAAGCCGGCTCCCTGGAAGACGAAACCTTTAGTGCCGATGGTGTGCAGGTCATTATCCACGGCGTTATCACCCATCCTGGTTATGCAAAAGGCAAAATGGTGAACGCTTTAAAAATTGCCGGCGATGTACTGGCTTCCCTGCCCAGGGCCGAACTTTCACCGGAAACAACAGAAGGCAGGCAAGGGTTTATTCACCCGGTCCGTGTGGATGGTATTGCCGAAAAAGCAACCATTGATTTTATCATCCGCGATTTTGTAACCGATGGCCTGCAAAAGAAAGAAGATTTTCTGCTCAGCATTGTAGAGATGGTCATGGAAAATTATCCGGCAGCTACGTTTGAGTTTAATGTAACGGAGCAGTACCGCAATATGAAAGAAGTGCTGGACCACCACCCGCAGGTAGTGGACTTTGCCAAAGAAGCAATTAGCCGCAGCGGGCTGCAGTTGAAAATGGAAAGCATTCGCGGAGGTACGGACGGCAGCCGCCTTTCCTTCATGGGATTGCCCTGTCCTAACTTATTTGCCGGGGAACAGGCAATCCACTCCAGGTTGGAATTTATTTCTGTTCAGGATATGAACAAAGCAGTTGAAACCATTGTCCATTTAACAGCAATTTGGGAAGAGAAGACAGAGAATAATTAAGTAGATAGTTGCGTTTTAGCATGCGGTAAATATCTTTATGTAGTGAGACGGTTGTTGTTATTAGCCATTTTCTTTTCACCTCTTTTGCTTGCTTCCCAGAACCTCCTGATGAACGGCGGGTTTGAAGAAGAAAACATTTGCCATGAGTATGCAAAGAACTGTGCGCCGGAAGGTTGGATCTCTACATCACTCTACAGTGATTATTATTTTGATGACAAGCCAAACGCTTTTAGGGGTGAGCATTTTATAGGACTGGTGCTAGCCAATGCAGACAGGCCTGCCCTTCGCAACTTTTTACGAAGCCGCTTGCTTTGCGGTTTGCGAAAGGGTGCTCAATACAAACTTGAATTCCAGATCCGCTCGTTACATAACGCCTTTGACTCCATTGGGGTTTATTTTTCTTCCAACGATTTTTTATATCAGAAAGAAAAGTTGCGGGCATCAAAGCCACAACTCTATATTAACAGCAACAAGGTCCTGGTACCCCAGAAGGAGTGGCAAAAGGTTTCGCTGGTATACACCGCAAGCGGGGAGGAGAATTTCATCGTGATTGGCGATTTCAAAATGCGGGGTCATCGCCTGGGTATTAATCCTGATCTGGGAAGAAATTTTTATTTCTTTCTTGATGACATCACCCTGACACCTGTAAACCCCAATGAGCAACTTTGCAGGGAAGTGGAAGTGATAAAAGAAGAAGAGTATGAATTTAATGTTCGTCATAGTATGCTGGACCGCCTGGTTTATACCTATACCAAGAGCCCGCCGCCGGTAACGCCACTGCCAAAGACCATTGCTCAGCGAATTGACACACTGGTGGTGCCTGACGTTTTATTTGCCACTAACAGTTATGGATTAAACGAAAAAGTCAATTCTCTTCTCGACAGTTTTGTTACTACGGCTAAACAGTTAACCATTGATTCTGTGGTGGTGGAAGGACATACAGACATACTGGGCCCCGTGGCACACAACCAGAAGCTTTCAGAAAACCGGGCCGCATCAGTTGCCACCTATCTTCAGCGTAAATTCAGCACTCCTTTTTTTACCCGCGGGTGGGCCAGTGAAAAGCCGGTTGCAAATAACAATACAGCCGGCGGGAGACAGAAGAACCGTCGCGTGGAAATTTATATTTATGTTCGTGAATAGATATTCCAGATAATGCAGATATGGAATATCTTGACTGAACTTCACACCAAAACAAATAAACAGACGAATCATGATTTTATTGCAAGAAAACAACGGCAGCGCCATCTTCGATTTCTTCTCGAATTATTGGTGGTTGCTCGTCCTTCTTTTTATCCTTTTCAGTGGATTGTTCACCATCAACCAGGGATATGTCGGTGTGATTACCATGTTCGGTAAATACCGTCGTGCAGCCCGTCCGGGGTTGAACTTTAAAATACCCATCCTTGAGCAGGTGTTCAAAAAAGTATCCATTCAAAACCGGTCGGTTGAGATGGAGTTCCAGGCCGTAACACAGGACCAGGCCAACGTGTATTTTAAAAGCATGCTGTTGTACTCCGTGCAGAATGCGGATGAGGAAACCATTAAAAGAGTGGCCTTTAAATTTATTGCCGACAGGGACCTTATGCAGGCGCTGGTGCGTACCATTGAAGGAAACATTCGCTCTTACGTGGCTACCCGCAAGCAGGCGGAA
>DASVSM010000081.1:0-5798 GCA_036388115.1 Flavisolibacter sp. | reverse complement strand
TTTGAGTAAGAATAGATAGCCGTGATGGAATAACCGTTACACCGGCCTGTGTAGCTGCCTTCTTAATAAACAGCTCATGAAGCCGTGGTTTTGGTGGCGGAAGAAAAAAACCATCCGGATCATTTTCCAATCCCTCATTAGTGCCAAACACACCCACCATTTTATCCAGGCGGTCATAATAAGGTTTGATGTCTTCGTAGCCAATTGGCCAGTCGTCACCCAAACCATCAATGCTTCTGCGTTTGAAATCTTTTGGACCGAAACGAAGTGAGATACGGCCCCAGTGATTGGTTCGTCCGCCCAGCATGCGGGCACGCCACCAGTCCCACTGTGTTCCTTCGGCTTTTGTGTATGGTTCACCGTCAATCTCCCAACCCCAGTAGCAGGCATCAAAATCGCCAAAGGGACGAAACTTGGTACTGGCGCCCCTTCGCGGCGATTCGTATGACCATTTTAATTGCGTAACATTCTTTCGCGGATCGTACATCGGGCCCGCTTCCATCAGTGCCACGCTCAATCCGGCTTTAGATAACATGTAGGCAGCCATACCCCCTCCGGCACCGGAGCCTACGATCACTACATCGTAGTTTTTGGGCTGCACCTTAATTTGAAAATCTCCCATAAGCAAGCATCATTCAATCCACTAAATTTAGGAAGGTATTTTATTGAAGATGAAAAATCTTGCAGCATCATTTTTTTACATGTGAATTTTTTGTGGCAAAGAAAGATTTGCCGCTATGTAAAAAGCTGTACTTTTAAAACGCTTGTTTAACGAATAAAAACAAAACTATTAGTACATGCTTGCTGTTACCTGCCCGCTAGAGTTCACCTTTTTTATATTACCAAAAAGTTCTATTGCATGAGAGCCACAACTTTCCTCCGATTATCCTTCATGATGTTTCTGAATTTTTTTATCTGGGGAGCATGGTTCGTGACATTGGGTACGTTTTTGAATAGCAATTTGGATGCAACCGGCGGCGAAAGTGCCAAAGTGTTTTCTACCCAATCGTGGGGTGCCATCATCGCACCATTTATTATTGGTTTAATAGCTGACAAATATTTTAATGCCGAAAAAATACTGGGTGTATTGCATCTGGCTGGCGCTGTGGTAATGTATCAGCTTTACCAGGCCGACGATATTGGCGTTTTTTATCCTTATGTATTGGCGTATATGATACTTTATATGCCAACGCTGGCATTGGTGAATTCCGTTTCGTTTAACCAGATGAAGGACCCAGAAAAAGAATTTTCATTTATCCGACTCTTTGGAACAATTGGATGGATTGTTGCCGGCGTTCTAATTAGTTTTTTATTTCATTGGGACAGTAAAGAAAACATTGGTCAAGGGCTTTTACGAAACACTTTCCTTATGGCTGGAATTGCTTCTGCCATATTAGGCGTATATAGTTTCACCCTTCCAAAAACCCCTCCAACCAAAAGGTCCCGTGAAAAAACAAGTTTTGGAGAGATCATTGGCCTCGATGCACTTAAGCTTTTAAAGGATAAAAATTTTGCAATCTTCTTTATTTCTTCTATTCTTATCTGTATTCCGTTGGCTTTTTATTACCAGAACACGAACCTTTTCCTGACAAACGTTGGCATGGAAAACCCAACTGGTAAAATGGCTATTGGTCAGGGTTCAGAGGTTATTTTTCTCTTTCTGTTACCGGTTTTCTTCTCCCGTTTCGGCTTCAAAAAAACCATTCTTGTAGGCATGCTTGCCTGGGCACTTCGTTATGTGCTGTTTGCTTACGGCAATGCCGGCGAACTCAGTTTTATGCTGTTGCTTGGAATTGCATTACACGGCATTTGCTATGATTTCTTTTTTGTTTCGGGGCAGATTTACACCAATGCCAAAGCTGGCGAACGTTACAAAAGCGCCGCACAGGGTTTGATCACTTTGGCCACCTACGGCGTAGGAATGCTGATAGGCTTTGAAGTTGCAGGCGCCGTTACAGATGCCTATAAAACAGGAAACACTTTCGATTATAAAATGGTATGGCTCATTCCTGCTGCCATCGCTTTTGCCGTGATGTTGTTGTTCCTTCTTTTATTTAAAGATGAAAAGAAGAAAGCCATAACAGGGCCACAAGCCGAGAAAGGCCTGGCCGAAACACGCCTTACTTAATTATATTCAACATGCAACGACGACACCTCATAAGAAATTTACTGCTCACCGGCACAGCTGTTGCGGCTTCGCCTGCCATTTCGCTGGCAAGCTGCAATGCCACCAAAACCCAAACCAAGTTGAAAGGCAAGGTCAATCATTCCGTTTGTCGCTGGACATACAACTTTCTTTCCCTGGAAGAATTATGTCAAACGGTAAAGCAGTTGAACTTTTCAGCCATTGATCTCGTTGGTCCGAAAGAATGGAACATTTTAAAAAATAATGGCGTTGATTCTTCGATGTGCAATGGCGCTGAAATTAGTTTAACCGAAGGTTGGAACGATAAACAATATCACCCGACATTAATAAAGAATTATACAGAACACATCAACCTGGTGGCAGATGCAGGATACAAAAACCTGATTTGCTTTAGCGGTAACCGCAAAGGCATGGATGATGCCGTGGGACTGAAAACCTGTGTTGAAGGATTAAAGCAAATCATATCACTGGCGGAGAAAAGAGGTGTGATCCTTCAAATGGAATTGTTCAATAGCAAAGTGAACCACCCGGATTATATGTGCGATAAATCGGCATGGGGCGTTGAGTTATGTAAGCAACTCGGCTCACCTAATTTTAAGCTGCTCTACGACATCTATCACATGCAGATCAATGAAGGTGATGTGATAAGGACTATAAACGACAATCACCAGTATTTTGGTCATTATCACACGGCGGGTGTTCCAGGAAGACATGAGATAGATGAAACGCAGGAACTCTACTATCCGGCTATCATAAATGCAATAGTGAAGACAGGTTACAAGGGATATGTAGCGCAGGAGTTTATTCCAACCGGCAAAGACAATCCAGCAAAAATCGCAGCATTGAAAAAGGCGATTGAAATATGTGATGTGTAGAAAACCCCAAACCCCCTAAAGGGGCTTAGAGGTTGAAGGTTTGATCAGTCATTATACTTGAACACTTTGCAGCAGAAGAATCCATATAAAAAAGGAGGAATGTTTGGAGGGGCTTTGCATACGATGTTTGAAAATGCGAAGAAGAACCGCAATAATATGACGCATGCAGAAACAGTTTTGTGGTTGCATTTAAAAGAAGGTGTAAATGGTTACAAGTTTCGAAGACAACATCCAATCGGCCCATATATTGCCGGCTTTTATTGCCACAGGGCAAAGCTGGTGATTGAAGTGGACGGTAGTATTCACAATCAGGAAATGATAAAACAACATGATGAAGAAAAGGAGAATTATCTTGCCAACCGAAGCTACAGTATTCTTCGTTTTACCAACGATGAAGTGACTTCCGAAGCACAATCAGTGCTCCAAAATATTTCAACTGAAATAAACATTAAAAAACACAAACACTCTCCGAACATCGGAGGCTAAAAGGCCCCCTTTAGGGGGTTTGGGGGTTTTACTTTATGGCAGATAACACATACGATGCAATAGTTGTTGGCTCCGGCATCAGCGGCGGCTGGGCAGCAAAAGAATTGACCGAGAAAGGACTGAAGGTTCTATTACTTGAACGCGGAGAGGACATCAAACACGTGAAAGATTACGCACAGGCCAATAAAGAATTGTGGGAGCTTCCCCATCGCGGCGGACGAACACAAGAAATGATTAAAGACTACCCTGTGTTAAAGCGGGACTATCCACTCAATGAACGCAATCTGCATTATTGGGTGAACGACAAAGAAAGCCCTTATACAGAAACAAAACGTTTTGACTGGTACCGTGGTTATCACGTGGGTGGACGTTCATTAATGTGGGGCCGCCAAAGCTACCGGTGGAGCGAGTTTGATTTTGAAGCCAACGCGAAAGACGGCGTTGCCATCGACTGGCCTATTCGTTATAAAGACATTGCGCCCTGGTACGATTACGTGGAAGGTTTTGCAGGCATCAGCGGTAACAAAGATGGTTTGCCGCAACTGCCCGATGGCAACTTTTTGCCGCCGATGGAACTGAATTGCGTGGAAAAAGATGTGGCTGCCCGCATCAAACAAAACTTTGACGGAAAACGTGTATTAACCATTGGCCGGGTTGCCAACATTACGCAGCCAAAACCGGAACAAAACCGCTCCTGCCAGTACCGCGATAAATGCTGGCTGGGGTGTCCGTTTGGTGGCTACTTCAGTACGCAGTCGGCTACACTGCCAGCTGCGATGAAGACGGGCAATCTTACGCTGCGTCCTTACTCAATTGTGAAGGAAATCATTTACGATAAAAACACGAAGAAAGCCACAGGTGTACGCATACTGGATGCGCAAAACAATCAGACCTACGATTATTTTTCCAAAATTGTTTTTGTCAATGCTTCAGCCCTCAACACAGCGTGGTTATTAATGAATTCTGCTACCGATGTCTGGCCGGGAGGTTTAGGCAGCAGCAGTGGCGAATTGGGCCACAATGTAATGGACCATCACTTTCGTGTTGGCGCCAGCGGCAAGGCCCAGGGATACGATGATAAATATGTGTACGGCAAACGTCCGAACGGTATCTACATCGTTCGCTACCGCAACCTGTTTGGTGAAAAACGCGACTACCTGCGGGGCTTCGGTTACCAGGGCAGTGCCAGCCGGCAAGGCTGGGGACGCGAAGTGGCAGAGATGGCCATTGGCGGCGACTTCAAAGATGCTCTGTGCGAACCAGGAGAATGGACAATGGGCATCAATGGATTTGGCGAAATGCTGCCCTACCACGATAACAAGATCACACTCGACAAATCAAAGAAGGATAAATGGGACATGCCTGTGCTGGCATTTGATGTTTCCATCCGGGATAACGAACGCAAGATGCGGGTGGACATGATGAACGATGCTGCCGAGATGTTAACCGTTGCAGGGCTGAAAGACGTGCATACCTACGACAACAATTATGCGCCGGGCATGGGCATTCATGAAATGGGCACTGCCAGGATGGGGAGAGATCGGAAGACATCTGTGCTCAATGCCAACAACCAGGTTTGGGATGCGCCGAATGTGTTTGTTACAGATGGTGCTTGCATGACATCTGCTTCTTGTGTGAACCCATCTTTAACCTACATGGCTTTAACAGCAAGAGCCTGTGATTTTGCTGTGAATGAATTGAAGAAACAAAACCTTTAAAAAACCCCCAAACCCCCTAAAGGGGGCTTAGAGACTGGAGGTTTGAAGAATCATTTCGTAATTGGACAGCGTAAATAAATGAACGTAACGATCATAAACTTTCTCCCAACAACGGAGGCTAAAAGCCACCTTTAGGGAGTTTGGGGTTTTCTCTATATGAACAGAAAAGAATTTATAAAGAATACGTCGCTGGCCGCAGCAGGTTTTTTTATTGTGCCGCGCCACGTGTTAGGCAGAGGGTTTCTTGCCCCCAGTGACCGCCTGATTGTTGCCGGTATCGGCGTCGGCGGAAAAGGTGAAAGTGATATCATGAACTTTTTTAAAAGCGGTAAAGCTGATATCGCCTTCTTGTGCGATGTTGACGACAGAAGAGCCGCTAATTCAGTGAAAGCATTTCCCAAAGCAAAGTATTACAAAGACTGGCGGCAAATGCTGGACAAGGAAGCAAAAAACTTTGATGCTGTCTCCATTTCCACGCCCGATCATAATCATGCCGTACAGGCACTTGCGGCTATGCAGTTAGGCAAGCATGTATATGTGCAGAAGCCATTAACCCATGATGTATACGAAGCG
>DASVSM010000080.1:0-4230 GCA_036388115.1 Flavisolibacter sp. | reverse complement strand
CTGGGTTTTCTAAAAGAGTAACTTTAGCATCAGGTATATGGAAAAAGATTTTGCCATACTGATCGCCGACTTATCGGGCTATACTGCATTAACAGAAGCCCATGGTGCATCTATGGCCGCCGACCTGATTGACCGCTTTCTGCAAATGGTGGAAGAGAGCCTTGTAGGGAATTGTTATCTGCATGAAAGAACAGGCGATGAAATTATGATTGTTTCAGAAGTGCCTGATCACCTGTTGTCAACAGCTGTGAAACTGTTGAATAATAGTTGCAAAGAAGAAAAGTTTTTATTGATCCATGGTGGCCTGCATGTTGGTAAGCTGCTCAAGCGGAACGATGGCTATTTTGGCTCCGCGCTGAACTTTACGGCAAGGATTGCTGCAAAAGCGGCGGCAGGTACCTTCTGGTGCTCCAGGGAGTTTCGGGAGGCAGTAAAAAATGTTCCGGATTTATTGTTCGAAAACAAAGGCAGCTTCCGGTTCAAGAACCTGGCCGGCGAAAAAGAAGTGTTTGAAATTAAAGCCGGTAAAACGGAAATTTTTTCCATCGACCCGGTATGCCGGATGTTGCTCCTGTCAAAGGCAAACGCGATGGCGCACCCCGATGAAACAGGTATTTTTTTCTGTTCACAAAATTGTCTTGAAGTTTATTCAGCTCAAAAAAGCCCAACCATTAGCGAAGCATAGAATTTTTTCAACCCGGATCTATCGTACATTGACCGCGCCTTTGCAAGAACTATTCATTCACCGTCTCCTGTATCTTTAAACATAACCTTTGTACTATGAAGCACTTTCTTTTCTTTTCTGTTTTGAGCGGCCTGTTTTTTTGTACCAGTGCGCAGCAAACCCAAAAGCCACCGCTGCATGGCAAAAACTGGATGGCCATCACCGGGAAGCCTTTAGCGGCAACTGCCGGTTCCATCATCTTTCAGCAAGGAGGCAATGCTGTAGATGCGGCATGTGCTATGCTGGCTGCCACCTGTACCATGTGGGACGTGTTAAGCTGGGGCGGCGAAACGCAGGCACTCATCTATAATCCCAAAACAAAAAAAGTCATTGCCATTAACGCCATGGGCATTGCACCCACCGGTGCCACACCGGAGTTTTTTAAAAGCAAAGGATTCAACTTCCCTCCAGAATACGGTCCATTGGCCGCTACTACGCCAGGCACGCCGGGCGGCATTATGCACATGCTGGCCAACTATGGAACCATGACACTTGAGCAAGTACTGGCGCCTGCCATGCAACTGGCAGCTGGTTATCCCATAGATGCGCAGACAGCTAACAGTATTGAAAGAGGGAAGGCCCGCATTAAGGAATGGCCCTACAGCAAAAAGGTTTTTCTAACCCATCCGGGAGAAAAAAGAGAAGCACCCGAAGCAGGGGAAATCTTTGTACAGAAAGACCTGCTGCAAACACTAACCAGGATGGTAGAAGCGGAAAAAGCAGCAAAGAAAAAAGGAGCCAACCGCAAAGCTGCCATCATGGCCGCATACGACCGTTTTTACACAGGAGATATTGCCAAAGAATTTGTACGGGGTGCACAGGAGCAAGGTGGTTTGGTGACGATGGATGACCTGGCTAAATGGAAGCCTATTGAAGAAGAACCGATGATGACCAACTACAAAGGTATTGAAGTGTACAAGCTGCAGCAATGGACACAAGGACCAATGTTGTTACAGGCCCTGAACATTCTCGAAAACTTCGATCTCAAAAGCATGGGTTACAACAGTGTCAAATACATCCACACGGTTTACCAGGCTATGAGCCTTGCCTTTGCCGACCGTGATTTTTATTACGGCGATTCTTATTTTCCACCATTGGAACCCATGAAAGGATTGCTGAGTAAAGACTATGCAAAGCAGCGTGCAGCCATGATCCAGTACGATAAAAACAACCCGTTCATCGGCCCCGGTGATCCTTATCCTTTTGAAGGAAAAACAAATCCTTTTGTCAATCTCTTGAAACAAAGAGGTTTTGAATTCGATACATCCAAACGAAATTTTGCACCGCAGCATGATGTGCGAAACAGCCTGGGCATGGCCGAATACAATGAAAAGCTTTGGCTGGGGACAACATCAGTAGAAGCGGCAGACAAAGAAGGCTGGGTAGTATCAATAACACCAAGTGGTGGTTGGCTGCCCGCGACCATTGCAGGCAATACCGGCATTGGTATGAGCCAGCGGATGCAAAGCTTTGTGCTGGATTCTACGTTGAATCCATTCAATGTTGTTGCTCCCGGCAAACGGCCACGAGTAACGTTAACGCCAACATTGGCATTGAAAGATGGCAAGCCGTTCATATCGTTTGCTGTGCAGGGCGGTGATACGCAGGAACAAAATCTGCTCCAGTTCTTCCTGAACATGGTTGAATTCAACATGACGGTGCAACAGGCATCGGAAGCGGCTAACATCAATACCAATCAATTGTGGTTATCGCTTGGCGGTACCAAAACAGATGACCGCAAGCCAAGGGCAGGAAGTATTTTATTGCACGATAAAACACCCGAAGCCGTTCGGGCCGAGTTAAAGAAAATGGGTTATACTTTAAGTTTTGATGACAGAACCAGTGGCCCAATCAATGCGATCTTTTTCGATTGGAAGCATGGCAGCTTTTGGGGTGGTTCAAGCAACCATGGGGAAGATTACGGCATTGGTTGGTAAAAGAGAAAACATGTTTGAAAGCAGTTGTGAAGATGATTCACAACTGCTTTTTTATTAAACGTCTTGTGTAAATACACGGGAGTTATGAATATTTATAAAGTGTTTAGGCCTGCTTTCTTTTGCCTTTTCGTTCCGTAGGAACGTTTTGTGGGTAGAAATATATTTGATAGTATCATTAGCGTTCCAGCGGAACGCCTGGTGCATTACGCCGGCACGAAGCGTTCCGCTGGAACACTGCTAAAGACGTTATCTTATTGCCTACCCACGAAATGTTCCTACCGGACAAAAGAAAGTGAACAACAAAGAATATAACTATCCATGGCTCGACTCTAAAGGGATGACATATCCCCAAAAGGAATGATCGTTGATTCCTTCTTAAGACCTGTTTTTAGTCTTTATTTTCTACATCATACACCACCACCTTTTGCCAAAGATGTGAGCAGTCTTTTATAAACTTCTGATGAATGGGATCATCCTGGTAAGCTTTCTGTCCGTCAAGGTCATCAAAGAACATGAGTTCAGAAACATGATAGCTGTTATCGATCACATCGCGTTGTTCCGTGGCAGCGGGTACACCTACATAAAGCTGGCGGACAGTCTTGATGTTTTTCAGTGTTTTTACACCGGCAAGTAATTTATCCAGGTCTTCTTTTGAAGAAGGATTTTTGAGCCAGAAGAAGACGTGGTGAATGATACTGTTTTTCTTTTCCATATTCGAAGTAGCGTTAGTAACAAGTCCTGCACCGGCAAGTGCTGCGGTAGCAATAAAGGAGCGGCGGTTTTGTTTGGGCATAAACGTAAATTAGGTCAATAGAAGTGCTAATTTACTCTAAACAGAGTAGCTGCATTCAATTGGCTGTGACATAGAAAAACAATTTCAGTTAAAGCAACCCATTTAGTTTTGCTCCTCATGGAGGACAAGGGTTTGCCGGCAGACAGGAAGAAACAACGATTATTGATCGCCTTGTTCTTTTTTATCTCAGGGATATTGTCTGCTACATGGTCCTCCCGTATACCGGATATTCAGCAAAAACTTGGTTTAAGCAATGCGGCTTTGGGCACTGTGCTGTCGGCCATTCCTGTTGGACTGGTTACCGGGTTGAGCTTTGCCAGTTGGGCGGTGGCTTCTTTTGGTGCAAAGCGGGTAGTGGTGGTAAGCACCTTGTTTCTGACCCTTTTTCTTTCATTGGCCGGCATTGCTTCCTCTTCACTTTTATTAATGATGATGCTCTTTTTGTTGGGTATCAGCCGCACCCTTTTAAATCTTTCTGCTAATGCCGGAGCCATTGAAGTGCAGCAATTATACAACCGGCCCATCATTGCTTCTTTTCATGGCATCTGGAGCCTTGCCTGTTTTGTGGCAGCCGGCATCAGCACGGTGATCATCATACTCGATGTGCGTCCTGTCTGGCATTTTTCAGGCATTGCCATAGCGGCTGCACTTACCGTTCTCCTTTGCTTCAAAAAAGAAAAGGTACAGCAACAAAACATTGAGCGACGTCCGTTTTTTGTAAAGCCTGACCGGTACCTTTTCCTCCTTGGTTTAATGGCACTGTGCTCCATGCTTTG
>DASVSM010000079.1:0-7297 GCA_036388115.1 Flavisolibacter sp. | reverse complement strand
TATCAAACACTCGCCAAAGAATGGATTCATGCGATTGAAACATTCGATGGTTTTATCCACCAGTTCCTCTCCTGTTGCAAACGGTGTTAATGGTTTTACACCATCCGGTTCTGCTTCCGTATCCCAGGGACGAAGCGTTGGCAGGCCAAGCTTCTGTCTTTTCCTGTCGTAGATAAAATCTACCAGCGGACGCACCTGTGTTTTCACCGCTTCGTGAAACTGGAAGCAGTCTTCTTTTGTATAATCAAATCGTCCAAGGTCAACAAACTTGTAGTCGCGGTAGTTTTCAAAACCTGCATTCTTTGCCACATTATTGCGAAGACCTACCAGCTTGGTAAAAAGTTCATCCAGTTGCTCTTTGTCCTGCAGGCGCCGTTCCTGGATTTTGCGATACACTTCTTCCCGCAACTCCCGTTTTGGGCTTTCTAAAAATTTAGTGGCTTGCTGAAGCGTGTATTCTCTGCCTTCCACTTCCACGCTCATCTTTCCATTGATCACACCATACTGCTGCGCCAAAACAGCAATCTCTGATTGCAGCGGGATATTTTCTTCGCGGAAAAGTTCAATGTTCTTTTTTACCGTGCGCAGGTAAACTTGGTAGGCTTCACCTTCCAGCGTTTTGGTGTATTCATTCTCCACCAGTTTGCGGTTCAGCTTATCGGCATATGGCTGCATTTTGGGTTGAATCTCCGTAACAAAAAAGGTAAAGGCAGCCTCCAGCTCTTTGTTCTCTGTATCGCAGGTCATGCGAATCTGTCGCCAGGCCGCATCTTCACTAATGACCGCTTCCACTTCACTCATATCCTGCAACCACTTCTCCAGGTCTTCTTTTGTGTTCAATGGCCTATCCAGTAACTCCCGGAGATAGGGCTCCAACATATTCCAGTCAGTGATCTTAAAATCCTTTGGTAAATAAGAGCGGGGTATACTTGTAATATTCGCTGTATGGTTCATATGTTCTTCTTTTTGGGTGAGATGAGAAACAGCAAACGTGAGGCCGCCCAACTTTTTGTCCGGCGTCTCACGTTTGTTTATCTGACAACAATTATTATTCCTCTGATTTCTTCTTCCTGGTCCTGGTTGTTTTCGTTTTGGCAACTTCCGGCACTTCATCCGGAGCTACATCCAGCACTACTTTTTCGCCGGCAGCTTCCAGTGTTTCGGCAACGTTTTTCTTTTTACCTGTTTTCGGTTCTTTCTTTTTTTCTTCTTGTACCGGTGCCGCTTCTTCTGCTACCGCTTCCGTTTCTTCTTCTTGCTGCGGCTGTTCGGCAGGTGTGAAATCGACGTTGTGTTTTTGCAAAACGCCTAACCAGTTCACCATCTTCTTCATGTCACTGGTATACACCCTTTCAAAATCCATCTCGGGATAAACTTTTTCAAAATATCCTTTCAGGGCTTTGTTGTCCTTTACATCGGGCAAGGCTTCACTGCTATTTTTCATGGCAGCGAAAACGTCGGACAGGGCCACGTTCTCACCACTTGTATAAATTTCAATACTCTCCAGGTGTGATAAATTATGCACACGGCTGGATACAAACCTGGTGCTTGCGTCTTCTAATGAACGCACAATGGCGCCATCACTTTTGCTGCTGAGAATTTCGTACAAACCCGGAATACCGGTTACGGCAACAATTCTGCTATACTCCATAGAAAAAATTATTTGGGGCTGCAAGATAACACCATTTTCGGGTGGAAGGGCAAAGGAAATTGGCAATAGTCAATAGTCAATTGGTAAGGTTGAAGTAATATCCATGCAAAATAAATGTGCTGCCCATTGCTGATTGCCCATTGCCGATTGATTTTTATTAGCCTTAATTAACCTCCGAAGCAAACAGCATGGCATCATTTTATAGCACCTTTACCGGACAGTTTAACCAATGTTTATGTTCAGAAGAGTTCTTGTCTTTGTGATGGCTTTGTTTTTAGGACAGTCTTTATATGCACAATACAGTATCAGCGGCACGGTAAAAGAGCAGCAGGCGCAGACACCATTAGGCAGCGCTAGTGTCCGGTTAAGAAGTACAAGCGATTCAACCTTTGCCCGAAGCATACTGAGCGATTCTGCCGGACGGTTCAGGTTTCAAAATTTGCCAGCCGATAGTTTTATTCTGTCAATTTCCTTTTCCGGGTTTCAGGCAATTACCAAGGGTATCCGGCTTGATTCAACAAATGTTACACTCGATACAGCTGGTGCGGGTGGCGTAGAGATAAGCATTGCCATGGTGCCGAGTACGTCAACGGATTTGGCAACAGTTGTTATCAGCACGACCATTGCGCCAGCTACGCAAAGAGCCGACACACTTCAGATTAATGCAAACCAATATAAAGTAAATCCTGATGCGAGTACAGAAGACCTGGTCAGAAAAATGCCTGGTATTACAATCGAGAATGGTCAGGTAAAGGCACAGGGTGAAAATGTACAGAAAGTAACTATCGATGGCCGTGAGCTCTTTGGTGATGATGCAACGGCAGCACTACGGAACCTGCCTGCGGAAGTAGTGGATAAGATACAGGTGTTTGACCGGCTGAGCGACCAGGCACAGTTTTCCGGTGTGGATGATGGCAACACAACAAAAGGTATCAACATCGTGACCAAAGCCAACATGCGCAATGGCCAGTTTGGCCGTGTGTTTGCCGGCTATGGTACAGATGGCCGTTATGCGGCCGGTGGCAACACAACGCTTTTAAAAGACAATCGCCGCATTTCTATCGTTGGCAATTTTAATAACACTAACCAGCAGAATTTTTCGCAACAGGATTTATTAGGCGTTACCAGCAGTGGCGGCGGTGGCGGACGGGGAAATTTTGGCGGAGGCGGAGGAAGGCCACAAGGTGGTGGTGGCGGCAGACCGCAAGGCGGCGGAAACTTTGGCGGTGGTGGAAATGCAGGGAACTTCCTGGTGGGTCAGCAAAATGGTATTAACCGGACAAACGCTTTTGGTATTAACTACTCCGATATATGGAATAAAAACATTACGGTTACCGGAAGCTATTTTTTTAATGATACGAAGAACAACACGAACCAGATCAGCAATTTGAGATACCTGAACCAGGCAGTTAGCGATATCGACCAGATATCAGACAGTACAACGTCAACCAGCAGAAATACAAACCACCGCTTTAATTTAAGGTTTGAATGGAGGATTGATTCTAACAACCAGCTTACCATTACACCTAATGTTAGTATTCAAAACAATACCTCCTATCGGCGCACCGGAAGCAACTCCCGTTACTTTACTAACCCGGACTCTTTGCTCAGTGTAATAAATGAAAACATCAGCAACAGCCAGCGTTCTGGGAATAATTTAAACAACAGCATTTTTTATCGTCACGCTTTTGCCAAAAGGGGCCGCACGTTTTCTATTAACCTAAATACTTCTTATAACAAGCGTGACGGGGAAACGTACGTACAAACGTTTGCCAGGGAGTATCTTACCAGCAGTTTTGACGATACCACGTCCAACCGCTTTACGGATCAATATAACAATGGCCTTAACTTATCGGCTAACATTTCCTATTCCGAGCCACTGGGTCAAAATTCGCAGCTTCAGGTAAGTTATAGCCCAAGCGTATCAAAAAGCAAATCAGATCAGCAGGCCTATAATCAAAACTCGCAGGACGGCAAGTACTCTATTTTCCTGAGCAATTTTTCCAACGTTTTTGAAACCCGCACCGATGCGCAAAATGCAGGGCTTAGCTACCGATGGGGCAACCGCGACAGGCAAATTTCTTTTGGTGTAAACTATCAGTATACAAACCTTAACAGCGAGCGGCTTTTCCCAATTAAAGCGGTTGTTGATAAGAGTTTTACAAACGTGTTACCGAACGCTCAGATCCGGTATAAAGTTTCCACAAGAAGCAGTTTCCGCATTAACTACCGCACCAACGTCAACCAACCGTCAGTTACACAGTTACAGGATGTGCTGGATCCAACCGGTGCTCCTTCCTACAGTATCGGAAACCCAAATCTCAATCAACAGTATTCTCACCAGTTAGGAACGCAATACACGTACACAAATACCGGAAAAGGAATTGTGCTGGTAGGAAATATTTTCTACCAGGCGGCCACCAACTACATTGCCAATGCCTCGTTTAACTCCAGTCGTGATACAGTGGTGAGCGGCGAAGTTTTAAGAAGAGGCTACCGGTTAAACAAGCCAGTGAATTTAGATGGCTATGGCAGTTTCCGTTCTTTTGTTACGCTGGCTGTTCCGCTGAGGTTTATTAAGTCAAACCTGAACCTCAATGGCGGTATTAGTTTATCCACCTTGCCCGGCATGACCAATTATATATTGAACGAAACAAAAAGTACCACGTATACCTTGGGTAGCGTAATCGGAAGCAACGTGAGTCAATATGTAGACTTTACCATTTCTTACTCGGCTAATTTCAATGATGTGAAAAGTAATGCGGTCAACTCTGTTCCCAACACCTATTTTCAACACGTCGCAGGCGTGCAATTAAACCTACTATCGAAACAAGGCTGGTTCTTTCAGAACGATCTGAATAACCAGTATTATAGTGGTTTGTCAGAAGGCTTTAACCAGAGTTATTTTCTTTGGAACATGAGTGCCGGCCGTAAGTTTTTAAAAGGACAAAAAGGCGAGCTGCGGGCCAGTGTATTTGATCTGTTGAAACAAAACAGGAGTATCAGCCGTAACATCACTGAAAACTACATTGAAGATGTGCGAAACGACGTACTACAGCAATATTTCATGCTCACCTTCTCCTACAACCTGCGCAATTTCGGAACTGCCGCTGCCCGACAGCAAAACCGGGAGGGCAGAGGAAATTTGGGTGATGGACCGCCGAGATTTTAAAAGGCTATCTCATACCAAAATTTAGCAAGTACAACATCCCTATAACAAAGAGCCGTTCATCTGAACGGCTCGTTTACTTTTTTCGTTTATCCTCCAAAATCGTTTTCTGATAAAACCTTTTTAATTCTACCTCTTAAACTGTCATAGTCAGTATAGCCTTGTGCAAGCAAAAAAAGTTTTGAATCGCTTACCTGTACCAGAACGGTTGGATAGCCGGAGACCTGCAATTGCTTCACCAAGGCAAATTCATAATAAGCTTTCTCCTTGTATTCTTCGCCTTTAAGTTTCGTGTAAAACTCTTCCTCGGGAATGTTGTATTTGGGTAAGAGATGCCTGTAGGCTTCTTTGTCCGTTAGGTCCCGGCCTTCATAATTTAATGCATATTGCAGATCGCTTGCTATCTCTACGGCTTTTTCCGGATGGTATTCTTTAAAGATGCACAACGCAATAGCCGGCATTTCAGACGAAGGATACCAGTCTGTTTTATCAGGATTGAAAACATGCCATAAAAAGTCTTCGCCAAACTTAATTCCTGTCAGGTCTTCTACCCTTTTATAGGCTCCCTGGATATAGGTTGCCATGGCGCCAAAATGTTGCGGTGTTTCCGGCATGATCATACCGCCGGATAATACTTCGAAATCAAATTGATTCCTGTATTCTTCCTCAATGCGGGTAATGACTTTACTAAAGCCATAGCACCAGCCGCAATAAGCATCGTAGCAATAAATTAAAACTGGTTTCATCACTTGTTCTTTCGTGTTATTTCATCAAATCGTTTGTCGTAATCGCTTCGCATTGTTCCCATCACCCGGTCCCAGAAGGTAAAGTACAATCCATAGTTGCCTTTAAAATACTGGTGGTGCTGGTTATGGCTGGTAGAGGTGTTAATCCATTTTCCGATCCATGTTTTGTTGAAGCCATTCGGGTACAATTCATATCCTAGATGACCGTACACATTGTAAACGATCATTAAAAAGAAAAAGATGAAAAGGTGCAGAAAATGGATAGGAATGGTGAACAGGAAAACCGGGAAGATCCCAATCTCCACCAATGCCTCTAATGGATGAAATGCATACGCTGCCCACGGCGAAGGATTGGTGGATTTGTGATGCAGCAAATGAAAAGTTTGGAAAAGGTTTTTATGATGCATTAAGCGATGGGTCCAGTAGAAGTAAGCATCATGCATAATGAACATCAGCGGAAAAGCTAAGAAAAAATAAATCCATCCATGCTCATCGATGTCTTTATAAAAAGTAGTATGCTTAGCAATGGAAGGGATATGCAAAAGCAGTAGAGGCGCCAAGGCAAAAATGCAAATGGTCAGGATCGAATAGCCAACCTCTCTGGCATAATCTTCCCGCCCGGGTGGTTTAGGCTGCAGCTTTTTACTGCTCCAGGCCTTTCTCAGCAGAAAATAAAATAGCACGAAAGCAATACCTGCTATCAGGAAATAGCGGCTGCCGATGGTGTTGATGTATTTAAGATACTCATGCCACATGTACGCTCTACAAGTTTTCTACCAGCACGAAAGAGAGTGATAGTGATTATTTCAAGCTTTCCCACTCTTCTTTCTCGATTCCTGCCTGTTTTAAGATTTTAGAAAGTAGGTCTTTACCAATGTCGGATTGATGAGGATTAGGGATCGTTAATCGCAGAGTCCCTTTAATCATAAACTGATGTTTCCCTCCGGAATAAGGACCATCAAATCCTAATTTTTTAAGAAATGCGATTAACTCTTTACGCTTTATAGGGCCCACCACCGGCATTAGGCAACATTCTTTACTTCAAGAGAAATATTGCCTACAACAGGGACAGGAAGGTTTTTATGGATGCTGATCAGGAGCCAGTCTTCCAACACGGACTTTAGCTCTTCACGGCAATCTTCTAATTTTTCAGCAGTGGCATATACCCCATCAAAACCGGGTATTTCACCATAATACAATCCATCATCAGGTAATAGTTCATATTTTGCCAAACGCATGGCCGACATCACATATTCTAAAATCATGAGTAAATTTTATTTACCTAAAAGTAAAAATTTTTTACCGGGCGCTGCAAAATCAGTGTGCCTCCAGCCAATTCTCACCTTCGCCAACTTCTGCTAAAATAGGGATGCCGTTTGGCAAGGTCATGGCGCTTTGCATACAATCTAAAATCACTGGTTTCACTTTTTCCACTTCGTCTCTTGTTACATCAAATACCAGTTCATCATGCACTTGCAAAATCATTTTGCTTTTGAAATTGTGTTCCTTAAACGCCTGGTGAATTTTCACCATCGCCATCTTGATCATGTCTGCAGCCGTGCCTTGTATTGGTGAATTGATCGCATTTCGTTCAGCATAACCCCGCACTGTGAAGTTGGATGAGTTAATATCCCGCAGCCAGCGCTTGCGGCCCAACACTGTTTGTACATATCCATGCTCTCTTGCATAGTTGATCATCTCATCCATGTAGCGGGTAATGCCGGCAAACTG
>DASVSM010000078.1:0-2499 GCA_036388115.1 Flavisolibacter sp. | reverse complement strand
ATATCAGGCGGATCTCCATAGCGGTCGTACCACTTGTGCGCAGGCGGTACGACATTTTCTTTCCCGCATAGAGCAACACCGCTCCCTCAATGCCTTTATAGAAGTGTTCAGTAAAGAAGCTTTAGCCCGTGCAGAAGAACTCGATCATTCAGCGCAAAAAGGCAAACTTCATGGAGTTGTTATCGGCCTCAAGGATAACATCTGTTATAAGGATCATCAGATCTCTGCTTCTTCCGGAATTTTACAAGACTTTACTTCCCTTTATTCAGCTACTGCTGTAGAAAGACTTTTGCAGGAAGGCGCAATCATTATCGGCCGTCAAAACTGCGATGAGTTTGGAATGGGTTCTACCAACGAAAATTCTTTTTACGGCCCCGTACTGAACCCGGTCAATCCTTCCCATGTTCCCGGTGGATCATCCGGCGGAAGTGCCGCAGCGGTGAAAGCAGGCCTTTGTATGGCGGCATTAGGAAGTGATACAGGTGGTTCTGTTCGCCTGCCGGCAGATTTTTGCGGGGTGGTTGGTTATAAACCTTCTTATGGACGTGTATCCCGCCATGGTTTGATAGCCTATGCTTCTTCTTTTGATGTGATTGGGGTTCTGGCAAATACTATGATGGATGTCACCACAATTTTAGAAGTTATTTCAGGACCGGATAACTTCGATAGCACTGCTATCAGTAAGAAGCCTGCACCTTCAATCACACCAAACGACAAAAAGTTCAAAATAGCTTACTTCCCCGAATGGATCGATCATGCTTCCATTGATCCTGAGATCTCCGCTGCTATTAAAAACAAATTGGAAGAATTAAAAGCAGAAGGCCATACAGTTGAGCCTGTGAATTTTTCCCTGACCGATTACATTGTTCCCACTTATTATATTCTCACAACAGCGGAAGCCTCTTCGAACCTTTCCCGTTACGATGGGGTGAGATATGGAAAAAACTGGCACGAACAGGATGATGACCTTGCCAGTTTTTATCAACAAAATCGAAAAGCCGGCTTTGGTAGTGAGGTCAAGCGCCGTATTATGTTGGGCACCTTCGTACTGAGTTCAGGTTACTACGATGCCTACTATTCCAAAGCCCAGCAAGTTCGACGGCTGCTGCAGAGGCAGACGGAATTGATTTTCAACAGTTTTGACTTTATTATTTGTCCTAATGCACCTTCTGTCGCGTACAAACTAGGAGAGAAAAATGAAGACAAATTAGCCATGTATCTAGGCGATATCTTTACTGTTTTTGCCAATCTTACGGGTGTGCCTGCTGTGAGTTTACCAGTATTTAAACATTCCTCTAACCTTCCTTTTGGTCTGCAAGTCCTCTCGTCTCCACAAAATGAGGTATGTTTGCAACGCTTTACGCATCAATTGATGCAACAATAAGAGAGAGTAAGGTCCCTGTGTGTTTTGTTTACCCTTTAAAAAGATTGTGATGAACAAACTTTTATTGTTGGCAACTATCCTCGTTAGTTTTTTGATCAAGGATTATGCCTCCGCTTCTCCGCTCCGCGGAACCCACAACCAAAGCGATACTACTGATGTTGAATTACTGAAAGCAAATCCGAAAGACGGTTTCAGGGACTTGTTCGAGAGTACAGAAAGTGATTTCCATCTCGGAAAACTGAATCCAAAGGCGATTTCTTTTGTACAGGATTACATGGAAGATGAAGGTGAAGGTCTTGCCAGGCTGAAAATTTCAGGCAGGCGCTACTTTTCCATTATCGAATCTGCCCTTGAGAAAAGAAATCTTCCAACCGAATTAAAGTATTTAGCTGTTATTGAATCAGAGTTGAAAACCGGTGCAACATCAGTAAAAGGTGCCGGCGGCCCCTGGCAACTGATGCCCGAAACAGCCCGCGATCTTGGACTGAGAGTAAACGGCCGTGTAGATGAGCGCCGCGACTATTTTAAAAGCACTTACGCTGCTGCCCGCTACCTGGCTTATCTCTATGAGCTTTACGAAGACTGGTTACTGGTAATAGCAGCTTACAACGGCGGTCCGGGCAAAGTAAATACCGCGATTAAAAAAAGCGGCAGCCGTAACTTCTGGGACCTGCAATACCATCTCCCCGCTGAATCCCGCAATCATGTAAAAAAATTCATTGCTACGCATTATATCATGGAAGGCGAAGGCGGGCTTACCACCCTGACCAAATCTGAAACTGATACGTATGTTGCAAACATTGCTGCAGCGCCATCAGACGGTTCGCTGGCGGTGCAGAACATCACTGGCAAATATCATTCACAGGCAATTGTTCAGAATACGAGCATGACGTTTGCTGAGTTCAATAAGTTGAACCCGAACTTTGATAAGCAGTTGGCGGCAAGCGGAAAATATGATCTGCGTTTACCAGCCGATAAAATGGAATTGTTCAAAGCAAATAAGATTCAGATTCTTCAGCAATCAGTAGGTATCCTACTGGGCATGGTGAGGAGCTAAAAATATTTCCACTTAAGAACAGGTGCTGGCCGAAAGGTCAGCACTTTTATTTTTGAGG